>CAZLTO010000182.1:0-3635 GCA_964562475.1 uncultured Sphingobium sp.
AGAGCCGGCGCATCGACAACCAGCTGCGCGGCCGCTCGGGCCGCCAGGGCGACCCGGGCTCGTCGAAGTTCTTCCTCTGCCTCGAGGACGACCTGCTGCGCATTTTCGGGCCGGACACGTTGTTTTCGCGAATGATGAACTCGAACCTCGCCGACGGCGAGGCGATCGGCTCGAAGTGGCTGTCGAAGGCGATCGAGACCGCGCAGAAGAAGGTCGAGGCGCGCAACTACGACATCCGCAAGCAGGTCGTCGAATATGATGACGTGATGAACGACCAGCGCAAGGTGATCTACGAGCAGCGCGGCGACATCATGGATGCGGAGACCGTGGACGAAGTCGTCACCGATATGCGCCACGAGACGGTGAACGACATTGTCGGCGCGCATTGCCCGCCCGGAACCTACCCGGAGCAGTGGCATATAGAGGGTCTCAAGGAGCGGGTGCGCGAGGTGCTCAGTCTTGAGCCGGATATCGACGCATGGTTGCAGGAAGATACGGTCGCGCCCGAGATCATTGAGGAACGGCTGATCGCGCTCGCCGACAAGGCGGTGGAAGAGAAAGCCGCCGCGCTCGATACGGAAAGCTGGCACGGCATCGAGAAGAGCATCCTGCTCCAGAACCTCGACCACCACTGGAAAGAGCATCTCGCGACATTGGACGCGCTGCGGCAGGTCGTGCATCTGCGCGCCTATGCTCAGAAGACGCCGATCAACGAGTATAAGCACGAGGCGTTTTCGCTGTTCGAGCGCATGCTGAGCAACATCCGCGACGATGTGACGCAGACGATCTCACGGGTGCAGTTCCAGCTTGAGCAGGCCCCCGAGCTGCCCCAATTGCCGACGTTGCCGGATTTCATTACCAATTATGGGGCTGAGCAGGGCGGCGGGGTCGATGAAAACGGCTTCGTCACCACACGCATTCCGGGTATTGCCGCAGGCGCGGCAACCGGTTCAGCCGACCCTTATGCGGGCATGGGCCTCAGCCGTAATGCGGAATGCCCCTGCGGATCGGGCAAGCGCTACAAGCATTGTCACGGAGCCTTGAGCTAAACGGGGTCAGGCCGAGCGCGGGCCCAACATTCCGCTGAGCGATGGCAGCGCGGCTGCGCCCGGCACTTTGCGTGCGAGCAGGCGGCGCTGTTCCACCGGCCCAGGCGCGCGCCAGCCAGCCGTAAGATCAGCGCTGAAACCCCAGAAGCGGCCATAATATTCGGGGTCGCCGATCATCATCAGCGGTGCGTCGGCAATCCGGTCGGCGTCGGCGATCAGCCGGTCCATCAACAGCTTGCCAAAGCCTTCGCCCTGCCGCTCGGGCAATACGGCGACCGGGCCGACCATGATGAGCGGCATAGTCGTACCATCGTCACCTGCAAGCGCGACCGGCCAGCTCTGAAGCAGGCCAACGAAATCGCCCGCATTGTCCGCCACCGCATAGCTCAGCTTCGGCAGCCAGCGCATGCCCTTGCGGATGGCATAGGCGGTGCGGCCATGCCGGTCCGTGCCGAAGGCGGCATCCAGCAGCCCGTCGATTGCCGCATCACTCTGGGTTTCAAGGAGGGAAAGGGTCGTCACGCTTGCTGTTCTGAATGTAAACGGGCATGAGCGCCCCGGGAGCCGCGCCTTTAGCGTGCGCAAGTCAAATTGGAAGAAAAATTTGCGTGTCGACGCAAAGGGATATGAAGCGAATGACGGATTTTGGCGGTCAAAATGGCAATTTTCTGGCGTTGGAGGTCGAGGATTTGCATGTCGACATCCTGACCGGCATCTATTCCGAAGAGACACACCTGCCGCAACCGCTCAAGATTTCCGTGCGCGCGCTCATTGCGCAGGAAGACCATTATAATCCGGATACGCCACTTGTCTGTTCCAAAAACTATATGGACCTGAAGCATGCGGCAACCGATGCGCTGCCGAAGGACCGGCATTTCAAGCTCATTGAGGCGGTGGCCGACCATATCATCGACACGATCTTCCTTCAGGACGACAAGGTGCGGCATGTGAGTGTCAAGATCGTCAAGCTCGCGCTTTCGGAACGCGGGGAATCCATTGGCATCACGATGGCGCGCGCACGGCGCTGATCAGACCGGGTCCGCGTCTCCGCTGCGCAGCCTGCGCAGGCGCGGCACATGATCGAGCTGCGCCAGACGTTTGATGTCCTGCCGCAAATCCTCTCGGTGCTGGTGGATCGACGCGATCACCGGCCCCATTGCGACACCCAGCTCGATAAGCGCCGTCTCGGCAAGCTGAAGCGAGCTTTCCAGCGTTTCCGGCACCGCTTCGCTCACCCCCGCCTTGTACAGCTGGGTGGCGTGATGGGCATCGCGGGCGCGGGCGATGATCGGCAGATCGGGAAAAGACTGGCGAACGCCGCGCGCGATCTTTACGCATAACACAGGGTCGTCCATCGTCAGCACGAGCACTTTTGCCGTATCCAGCGCAAGATGTTCGAGGGTCTGCGGGCGGGTCACGTTCCCGAACCGGACCGCGTAGCCATCCTTGCGACCGTCGATCACGATGTCCGGGTCTGAGTCGATGGCTACATAAGCCTGGTTGTGGTTGCGCAGCAGATCGCAGACCATGCGGCCCACGCGCCCGAAGCCCAGCACGACGGTGCGCTGCGGCGCATCATCGTCGTCATGCTTCATGGGTCCGCTTTCGTGCGCGTGTGTGCGCTGATCGATCCGGCGGGCAATATCATGGCCGATCCGCGCGAGAAGCGGCGTCATCGTCAGACCAATGGCGGTGGCGATCTGCCAGAACATCGCCGCCTGTTCGTTGATGATATGCGCCGCCGAGGCTGCCGCGAGAACAATGAGCGTCGTTTCCGAGGGGCTGGCCATCAATATGCCGACTTCCGCCGCCACGCTCCTGCGGGCGCCATAAAGCCGCAGGAGGAAGGCGGTGACCAGCGTTTTGATGATCACCACGCCGCAGATGGCGAGCAGCAGCGAGGGCCATTGGGCGGCGATAAAGCCGAGGTCGAGGCTCTTGCCGACGGTGAGCAGGAATACGCCCAGTGCAAGGCCGCGGAACGGCGCGGTGATCGATTCGACCTCGCCATGATAATCGGTTTCTGCGATCAGCAGGCCGGCGAGCAGTGCGCCGACTATGGGCGAAAGGCCGGTGAGCGCGGTTGTCAGGCTCGCCATGATAACGACGAGCAGGCTGGCCGCGAGGAACACTTCCGGGCTCTTGGTGCGGGCAGCCTGCGCGAAGATGCGCGGCAGAATGAACGGTCCGGCGAGCAATATTGCACCCACCGTCGCCCCGCCGATCAGGAGCGTGTTCACCAGATGCGAGAGATTGTCGCCGCCGACGCTCGGCCCGATCGCGCCCAGCAGGAAGATGATAGGCACCAGCGCCAGATCCTCGAACAACAGCATTGAAAATGCCGCGCTGCCGACCTGGGATTGCGTTCCTACCATGGGGAGCACCAGCGCCGTAGAAGAGAGCGCGAGCGCGAGGCCGAGGCCGATCGCCGCCGCGCTGTGATTGCCCATCAGATACAATATGATGGCGATGAGGATGGCGGAGCCGCACAGCTCGAGCGCGCCGACGCCGAACACCAGACGGCGCATCGACCATAATCGCTTGAAGCTCAGCTCCAGCCCGATGGAAAAGAGCAGTAATATGATG
>CAZLTO010000183.1:0-3626 GCA_964562475.1 uncultured Sphingobium sp.
GCCGCGCTTTCCGAGCGCTGCCTCAACAGCGACCTTGATCAGATGGGTGGCCCCGGCGGTCGACTGGCCGGAACGCGCATGCGGGTCCGCGCCCGCGACATTGAAATAGCGCAACGCACAGAAATTCAGCGGATGCGCCGCCGACACGTCCTTGAGCATCGCTTCCGTCATCAGCTTGGACATGCCATAGGGGTTGATCGGCCGCTGCGGGCAGCTTTCCGAAATCGGGCTTACCTCGGGCATGCCATAGGTTGCGGCGGTCGATGAGAAGATGAAATGCGCTATGCCGCATCGCACCGCGCTCTCGATCAGCGCACGGCTGTTCACTGTGTTGTTGTGATAATATTTGAGTGGGTTTTCAACCGACTCGGGGACAATGATCGAGCCTGCAAAGTGCATGACGGCCTTTACATCATGCGCGCGCATCGCGGCCTCGACCGCCGCCTGATCGCCGATGTCGGCCTCGATCAGCGGCACGTCGCCGGGCAGCGAGAAGCGGAAGCCGGTCGAGAGATTATCGACCACGATGACCGGCCAGCATTTATCCTTCAGCGCCAATACCGCGTGGCTGCCGATATATCCGGCTCCCCCGGTGACAAGGACGGTCGGCTTGTTGGGCATCATTAACTCCACAGCAGTATTGCGCCCTGATTAGCGGGCGTATGCCAGAGGATGCAATGCCAGAAAAAAGCGAAATGCCGGTTAAGCCGCCGCTTTTTTCACTGCGCCGTAAAAGCTCGTGCCTTTTGCGGCCATGTCACGAAGCTGGGCTGTCGGCGTGAACCGCTCGCCATGCTGTTGCACCAGCCGGTCCAGCGTCTCGACGACCTTCGCGCTGCCGAGCGTGTTCATGTGGCTGAACGGACCGCCGGTCCACGGCGCGAAGCCCCAGCCGAAGATCGCGCCGATGTCGCCATCCTCGGGCGCGGTGAGCACGCCTTCCTCATAGCAGCGCGCGCACTCGATCAGCTGGCGGTACAGCAGGCGTTCGCGCACTTCCGCCGCGCTGGGCTGCAAAGCTGCGCGGGGGAAATGTTCGGCGAGGCCGGGCCACAGGAATTTCGGCGCGCCATCGGCGGGATATTCATAATAACCCTTTCCGTTCTTGCGACCGAGACGGCCCATATCGACTACCATCTTTTCGATCACATCGTCGGCTTTCGTCGCCTTGTAGGCGTCGCCCAGTGCCTTTTTGGTGGCGACCGTGATCTTGTGCGCGAGTTCGATCGACACTTCATCGCCCACCGCGAGCGGACCGACGGGCATGCCGAGCTGCTTGCCGACATTTTCGATGAGGGCAGGGTTCACGCCCTCCGCCACCATCTGCGTGCCTTCGCTGACATAGGTGGCGAAGCAGCGCGAGGTATAGAAGCCGCGGCTGTCGTTGACGACGATCGGCGTCTTCTTGATCTGACGAACATAATCCAGCGCTTTCGCAATGGCTTGGCTGCCGGTCTTCTTGCCGAGGATGATCTCGACCAGCGGCATCTTCTCTACCGGAGAAAAGAAATGGATGCCGATAAAGTTTTCGGGCTTGCTCCATGCCTGGGCGAGGCCGGTGATCGGCAAGGTCGAGGTGTTGGAACCGAAGATCGTGTCCGCGCCCAGCACCGCCTCTACGCGTTTGGTGATCTCGGCCTTGATCGCGGGATCTTCAAAAACCGCCTCGATCACGAAATCGCAGCCCTTGAGGTCCGCCGCGTCCGTTACCGGCGTAACACGGGCGAGCACTTCGGCCATTTTCTCCGCCGTCATCCTGCCCTTGGAGACGCGCTTCTGCAGCTCTGCCTCGACATGGCCCTTGCCCTTTTCGGCGGAAGTCATGTCGCGATCCAGGAGCATCACATCCATGCCCGCCTGCGCCGACACAGCGGCGATGCCCGCACCCATCATGCCCGCGCCAAGCATGGCGAGCTTTTTGGTGGGGGCGGGCGGCACGTCCGCTGGGCGGCGTGCGCCACGCTCCGCCGCCTGCTTGTTGACGAAGAGAGTGCGGACCATGTTGCGCGATTGCGGCTGCGCGATCACCTTGGCGAAATATTTGCTCTCGATGCGGATTGCGCGGTCCATCGGCAGTTGCAGGCCTTCGTATATGGCGGAGAGCAGCGCAATCGGCGCGTTCATGTTGCGCTGGGCCTGCCCCTGCATCATCGGTACCGCGCCCATGAAGGTCTGCGCGAAATTGGGGTTCATGCTGCCTGCTCCGCCGGGCACCTTATAGCCCTTTACGTCCCACGGCTGGCTGGAGGCAGAAGGGTTCGCCTTCACCCATGCCTTGGCGGCATCGAGCGCGCCGCCTGCGGGCACCACCTCATCGACGAGCTTCAGCATCGCGCCTTCGGCAGGCGCGAACAGCTTGCCCTGAAGCAGATACATCAGAGCCGTCTGCACGCCGGTAATGCGCGGGAAACGCTGGCTCCCGCCACCGCCGGGGAACAGGCCGACGAGGATTTCGGGCAGGCCGATCTGGGTCTTGGGATTGTCGCCCACCACGCGGCGATGGCAGGCGAGCGCCAGCTCGAACCCGCCGCCAACGCAGGTGCCCTCGATCGCGCAGGCGACCGGCTTGCCACAGGTTTCGAGGCGACGGAGGATGCGGTTCAACTCGAACACGCGCGTGAAAAGCGTCGCCATATCGAGCTTCTGGCCGGGCGGAGGAAGCAGCATGTCCTCCATCGCCTTCAAATCCATGCCTGCCATGAAGCCGCTATCCTTGCCCGAAGCAATGACCGCGCCCTTGATCGCTTCCTCGGACGAAAGCCGGTCTATCGCCGCATCGAGATCAGCGAGAAACTGGGCGCCGATACCGTTCATGCTCTGGCCGGGGCAGTCTATGGTGAGGGTGGCGATGTCGTCTGCATCCACATCGAAACGGATGGTTGTGCTCATGATTTCAATCCTCTCCGTCCTGTTGTTCAAACGCGTTCGATGATCGTGCCGGTGCCCATGCCCGCGCCGACGCACAGGTTGACGAGCGCGGTGCCCTTGCCGGTGCGCTCCAGCTCGTCGAGCGCGGTGCCGAGCACCATCGCGCCGGTCGCGCCCAGCGGATGGCCCATCGCGATAGCGCCCCCGCAGACGTTGACCTGTGTGTGGTCGAGGTCCATCGCCTGCATGTAGCGCAGCACCACGCTGGCGAAGGCTTCATTGAGTTCCCACAGGTCGATGTCCGATTTGCTCATGCCGGATCGGTCGAGCAGCTTTTGCGCGATGCTCTCAGGTCCGGTCAGCATGATCATCGGCTCGGAGCCGACGGACGCGGCGGCGCGGATGCGCGCGCGCGGCTTCAGGCCGTATTTCTCGCCCATCGCCTTGCTGCCGATCAGCACTGCGGCGGCGCCATCGACGATGCCCGAGCTATTGCCGCCATGATGCACATGGTCGATCTTCTCCACCTCCGGGTAGCGCAGATAGGCGATGGTGTCGAAGCCGGGCATCTGCTCGCCCAGCGCCTGAAAGCTGGGTTTGAGCGCGCCCAGCGACTGCATGTCCGTGCCGGGGCGCATATGCTCGTCATGATCGAGAATCACCTCGCCGATCACATCGCGGATCGGGAGGATGGATTTGGCAAAACGGCCCTCCGCCCATGCCTGCGCCGCGCGCTTCTGGCTCTCGACCGCGTAGGC
>CAZLTO010000184.1:0-3613 GCA_964562475.1 uncultured Sphingobium sp.
GAGCCGCGCCCTGCCCATGTCGGAGAGATCATCCGCGTATCCGGTTGGGTCCACCGCAAGCGCGATCATGGCGATCTCGTGTTCATCGACCTGCGCGATCATTATGGCATGGTCCAGATCGTCACCGAGGTGGATGGCCCCGTCTTCAAGGTGATCGAGAGCCTGAAACCCGAGAGCGTCGTGACGATCACCGGCAAGGTGGTGGCGCGCGCACGAGAGGCGGTGAACCCCAATCTCCCCACGGGTGAAGTGGAAATCCGCGCCGAGGACGCGGTGCTGCTTTCCGCCGCCGCCGAGCTGCCGCTTCCCGTGGCGGGCGAACAGGAATATCCGGAAGAAGTGCGCCTGCGCTATCGCTTCCTCGATCTGCGCCGCGAGACGCTACACGCCAATATCGTCAAGCGCACGAAGATCATCTCGGACATGCGCCGCCGGATGGAGGGCGCAGGGTTTACCGAATATTCGACGCCGATTTTGACGGCGAGTTCGCCGGAGGGCGCGCGCGACTTCCTCGTGCCCAGCCGCATTCATGCAGGCAAGTTCTATGCGCTGCCGCAAGCGCCACAACAGTATAAGCAGCTCCTCATGGTCGCGGGGTTCGATCGCTATTTCCAGATCGCGCCGTGCTTCCGTGATGAAGACCCCCGCGCTGACCGTCTGCCGGGTGAGTTCTATCAGCTCGACCTCGAAATGAGCTTCGTCACGCAGGAAGATGTGTGGAACACGATGGAGCCGGTGATTGCGCAAGTGTTCGAGGCGTTTGCGGACGGCAAGCCGGTGACCCCGGCGGGCAGCTTCCCGCGCATCCCTTATAGCGAGGCGATGCTGAAATATGGCAGCGACAAGCCGGATCTGCGCAACCCGATCCTGATTACCGATGTGACGGAGCATTTCGTCGGTAGCGGCTTCGGCATCTTCGCGGGGATTGTGGAGAGCGGCGGCGTGATCCGCGCGATCCCGGCGCCCGGCGCGGGCGCGGGCAGCCGCAAGTTCTTCGACGACATGAATAACTGGGCGCGCGGCGAGGGTTTCTCCGGCTTGGGGTACATCAACATCAAGGATGGCGAGCCGGGTGGCCCCATCGCCAAGAATCACGGGCCGGAAGCTACCGCCAAGCTGATCGAGGCATTGGGCCTCGGCCCCAATGATGGCGTGTTCTTCGCGGCGGGTAAGGAAGCGCAGGCGTCGAAGCTAGCTGGGTTGGCGCGCATCCGCGTCGGCGAGACGCTCGACCTGATCGACAAGGACCGGTTCGCGCTGTGCTGGATCGTCGATTTCCCATTCTACGAATATGACGAGGACGAGAAGAAGCTCGACTTCGCGCACAACCCGTTCTCAATGCCGCAGGGCGGCATGGCGGCGCTGGAGGGCTCAGATCCGCTTTCCATCAAGGCTTATCAGTACGACATGGTCTGCAACGGCTATGAAATCGCCTCCGGCTCGATCCGCAACCAGCACCCGGACCTGATGGTGAAGGCGTTCGAGCTGGTCGGCCTTTCCAAGCAGGATGTCGAGGAGCGTTTCGGCGGTCTCTATCGCGCGTTCCAATATGGCGCGCCGCCGCATGGCGGCATGGCGGCAGGCGTCGACCGTATCGTGATGCTGCTCTGCGGGGCGCAGAACCTGCGCGAGATCACATTGTTCCCGATGAACCAGCGCGCGGAGGACCTGCTGATGGGTGCGCCGTCGCCTGCGGCATTGAAGCAGCTGCGCGAGTTGCACATTCGTGTGGTGGAACCCGGCAAGGGATAGGTCCGTTTCGGCTGAAACGACTTGTGATTTTGTGAAAATGTGATACTGTGACAATCATGAAGAACGTCACTATCGCATTGGACGATGAAACCCACCGCAAGGCGCGCATCCGCGCGGCCGAGTTGGGAACGTCGCTCTCCGCTCTGGTGAAGCAATATCTCGAATCGCTGGGCGATGCGCCCGGCACGGCGGCGGAGGTGCGTGACATGCATATCGGTTACACGGCGCCGCCCGCAGCCCTGACGCCGCAGAGCGGCCCGCCCTACTGGGTGAACGGCAAGAAGGTCTGGACGCCGGATGGCAAGCCACGCCAGCCGGGCGCGCTGCGGGGCAAGATCCATATGGCCGAGGATTTCGACGAATGGCCCGAGGGTTTCATCGAGGCCATGTATGGCGAGGATACCGACAAGCCCTGGTATAAATGAGGCTGCTGCTTGATACCAATGCCCTGATCTGGTGGCTGACGGACGATCCGAAGCTGGGTAGGCGCGCCCGCGCGCTGATTTCCGACCCGGAAAACACCGTCGCCACCAGCATCGTCTCGCTTTGGGAAATCAGCATCAAATGGCGCGTCAACAAGATGGACCAGCCGGGCAGTCATTTCGCCGCGTTGCTGGAAGAGCAGCGCATCGCCATCCTTCCGGTGGAAACGGCCCATCTTGCCGCGCTGGAGGAACTGCCATTCCATCATGGCGATCCCTATGACCATATGGTGCTGGCTCAGGCCAAGGTCGAAGGTGCGGCTATCATTACCAGTGATCGCAGGATGGCCGATTCTGATATCCCCTGTATAAGTGTGGCATGATGACCATTTCCCTCTCCGATTATGAAGCCGGGCATGATTTCGACGGCGATTATGATGAGGTGCTGTCCGATCTGCAACAGCGGCTGGAGCGCATCCAGGTCGCGCATATCGTGCATGACCTGCGCAGCGTCATCATGCTCGAAGGCTGGGACGCGTCCGGCAAGGGCGGCATCATCAAGCGAATGACCGCGTTGCTAGATCCGCGCTATTATCAGGTCTGGCCGATCGGCGCGCCGAGCGAAGAGGAAAGGGACCATCATTTCCTCTGGCGCTTCTGGAGCCGCTTGCCCGCCGGGCGCAACATCGGCATTTTCGACCGCAGCTGGTATGGCCGGGTGCTGGTCGAGCGCGTGGAGGGCTTTTGCAGCGAGCGCGAGTGGAAGCGCGGCTATGACGAGATCAACGAGTTTGAGGCGCAGCAAATCGACAGCGGCACCAATATCGTCAAGCTGTTCATCCATGTGACGCAGGAGGAGCAGGACCAGCAACTCGCCGAGCGGCTCGACGACCCCTGGAAACGCTGGAAAACCGGCGTTGATGATTATCGCAACCGCGCGCGGCGGAGCGACTATCTCGATGCGATCCACGATATGTTCAGGCACTGCAATACGCGCTGGGCGCCGTGGACGGTGATCGACGGAAACGATCGCAAGGCGGGGCGCATCGCCGCGCTCAGCGCCATAGCCGACGCGCTGGAAAAGAAGGTGCCGATGACCATGCCGGATGCGGACCCGGCGGTGGTGGAACTGGCGAAACAGGCTTTTGGATATAGACCTAAAGCTGCGGATTAGGGCAATTTCGGTGCCGGGCTGGAAAATTAAGGCCCAATATGCTATATTGGATTTCCATAACAGGGAATGATGCCATGCTGGGCGGATTGATAAGCTATCTGGATTCGATCAAGGCGCGCGATCCCGCGCCGCGGTCGCGCATGGAAATTCTGCTCTATCCCGGCGTCTGGGCGATCTTCTGGCACCGTGTTGCGCACGCTCTCTTCAACCCGCGGCTCTATTTTCTGGCGCGCAGACCGGGTCGCTGAATACAATTGCACAGCCT
>CAZLTO010000185.1:0-3578 GCA_964562475.1 uncultured Sphingobium sp.
CCTCCGATACCAGCATTAAAGCTGTTGCAAGGGTCTAACGCCCGATAATGGTTCACGATCACCGGCTTTGCTTTGTAAAGGTGGCCGACATTGTGCTCGGCGGGATATTCCGCCCCGCGGTCATCCAGTATTTCCAGCATTTCATGCTCAAGCGCGATCGGATTTACGCCCTTTCCACGATATAGTCCTAGTGGAAGACGTGGCAGAAAAAATGCCCGTAATAGAGCTTTTGACGATGTGTCGGTTGATCTTGTCTGGCAGCGTTTCGAACCAGTCGCGATCGTTACGACGCAGCGCGACGTCAATCGCAATGATGTCCTCGGGGTCGGTCCTCCTGTCAGCCCGGTGTTTGCAGACTGCATGATAATAATGACGTCCGCCTCGACGCATATTGTCAGTGCTCTCCACAATTTCACCAGTGTGCGCGGCTTTACGACTGCCAGCGCAGCCCTCGACCAAAGCAGTAGCCTGTTGTAAAGCGATGTGTCCGTGCCTTACTCGTGAGAACATGGCGAGGGCCAACAATTGTCCTTAGCCTTTGATCAGGCCAGCCTGACCGGGAAGGAGTTCCTGTCCGGTTTTAACATTCGTTGCCACCTGAAATCTTCCTTTATCAGAAACTGGATTATCTTATACCCTATCCTCTTCCTTGAGCTTCAACCGATAGGCGTGGAGGAGGGGTTCGGTGTAGCCTGAGGGCTGTTCGACGCCCTTGAACACGAGATCGCGCGCTGCCTGATAGGCGAGGCTGGTGGCCTCGTTACCGGACATGGGGCGGTAGAGCGGATCGTCGGCGTTCTGCGCGTCGACCTTCTTTGCCATGCGCGCGAACGCGGCGTCGATCTGCTCCGCGCTCACCACGCCATGCAGCAGCCAGTTCGCCATATGCTGGGAGGAGATGCGCAGCGTGGCGCGGTCTTCCATCAGGCCGATGTCGTTGATGTCCGGCACCTTGGAGCAGCCGACGCCCTGATCGACCCAGCGCACGACATAGCCAAGGATACCCTGCGCGTTGTTGTCCAGCTCGGCGCGGATTTCCTCGTCCGACCAGTTGACCCCTTGCGCGACCGGGATGGTCAGCAGCGGATCGAGGCCGGTGACGCCCTCCGCCTTGCGCTCGGCCTGGCGTGCGAACACATCGACACTGTGATAATGCGTCGCGTGGAGCACCGCGGCAGTGGGGCTGGGCACCCAGGCGGTGTTCGCGCCGGTCTTGGGGTGGCCGATCTTCTGCTCGAGCATGTCCGCCATCCGGTCGGGCGCGGCCCACATGCCCTTGCCGATCTGCGCCTTGCCGGAAAGCCCGCAAGCAAGGCCGATCTGCACGTTGCGGTCCTCATAAGCCGCGATCCATGCACTGGTCTTCATGTCGCCCTTGCGGATCATCGGCCCGGCGCGCATGCTGGTGTGCATCTCGTCGCCGGTGCGATCCAAAAAGCCGGTGTTGATGAACATGATCCGGTGCTTCACCGCCTCGATGCAGGCGGCGAGGTTGGCCGACGTGCGGCGCTCCTCGTCCATCACGCCTATTTTGAGCGTATGGCGGGCAAGCCCCAGCATATCCTCGATCGCGTCGAACAGCCGGTTGGCGAACGCGCATTCCTCCGGCCCGTGCATCTTGGGCTTCACGATATACATGCTGCCGGTGCGGCTGTTTTTATATTGCCCAAGCCCCTTCAAATCATGCAGCGCGATCAGGCTGGTGACGATGCCGTCGATGATGCCCTCGGGCGCCTCGCTGCCATCCGCCATCAGCACGGCGGGCGTGGTCATCAGATGGCCGACATTGCGCACGAACAACAGGCTGCGGCCGGGCAGGGTAAATGTGCTGCCATCGGCTGCGGTATATTCGCGGTCGGGGTTGAGGCGCCGCGTCATCATCCTCCCGCCCTTCTCGAACGTGTCGTCCAGATCGCCCTTCATCAGGCCGAGCCAGTTGGAATAGGCGAGCACCTTGTCTTCGCCATCGACCGCCGCGACACTATCCTCAAGGTCGCAGATGGTGGTCAATGCGGCTTCGAGGATCACATCGGCGACGCCCAATGGATCGGTCTTGCCGATCGGATGATCGCGATTCACCACCACCTCGATGTGGAGGCCGTTGTGCTTGAACATATAGCCGCCATCGAACGTGCAGAACGGCGGTGCACCTTCCTCGCCCTTCAATGCCTTCTCCCAGCCGGGAACGGCGGTGTCGAGGAAGGCGCGGCCCCAAGCGATCACCTTGGCGCCGCGCTCCGCGTCATAGCCCTTGCCGGAGGCCGCGCCTGGGATTGCATCGGTGCCGTAGAGCGCGTCGTAAAGGCTGCCCCAGCGCGCATTGGCGGCGTTGAGCAAAAAGCGCGCGTTCAGGATCGGCACGACGAGCTGCGGCCCGGCCATCGAAGCAAGCTCCGCATCGATGTTCGCGCTGTCCACTACAAACGGCGCAGGCTCCGGCACCAGATAGCCGATCTCGCGCAGGAACGCCTGATACTCCGCCTGCTCCAGCGGCTTGCCAGCTTGGCTTTCATGCCAGGCGTCGATCCTCGCCTGCAACTCCTCGCGCTTCCCAAGCAGCGCCGCATTCTCCGGCGCAAACCGCGCCAATATGTCCGCCATCCCAGACCAGAACGCATCAACCCCCACGCCCGTCCCCGGCAAAGCCCGATCCTCAATAAAGCGAACCAACTCATCCGCGATGCTCAGTCCCGCGCGCATCGTCATGGCGGCCATATTCATCTCCAGTAGTTTGGGCGCTTCCGCGTCCCATTCAAGTTTATTGAAATGACCCGCCGCAACCGTTGGACGGCTACGACGGGTCAAGACTTTCCTCCCCAGGAAAGCTCGGATCCGTCTGGTTCAGCTCAGCCGACCCAGACGATGATAGAGGTTCACGAACTTGGAAGAACGCGGATCGTCCTGAATTTTCTTGACGTAATCCGCCACCGCTTCCTTCATCAGCTCGAAATCCTCGGTCGAAAAGACCGCGCGGGAGCGGGCGGGGGTCGGTTGTTCATCCATTGTTGATCTCCTTGATTCGTGGGGCGAGTCTATCGCATTCCCGCCCCACTTATCACCAAATTTCGCAGTTGCGAACAGGTTCCCGCCGGAGCCTTTAGGCCGCGGCGAACTGGTTCATCGTGTTGTCCTTGCCAGCTGCCTTGAGGGCCGCTTCACCGGCGAAATACTCCTTGTGATCGTCGCCGATGTCCGAGCCGGACATATTCTGATGCTTGACGCAGGCGATGCCCTGGCGGATTTCCTGACGCTGCACATTCAAGACATAGCCCAGCATGCCCGCATCGCCGAAATATTCCTTGGCGAGGTTGTCGGTGCTGAGCGCCGCGGTGTGATAGGTCGGCAGCGTGATCAGGTGGTGGAAGATGCCCGCCTGTGCCGCCGCGTCTTTCTGGAAGGTGCGGATGCGCTCATCGGCTTCGATCGCCAGTTCGCTGCTGTCATAATCGACGCTCATCAGCTTGGCGCGATCATAGGCCGACACATCCTTGCCCTCGGCAACCCAGGCATCATAGACCTGCTGGCGGAAGTTCAGCGTCCAGTTGAACGACGGCGAGTTGTTGTAGGCCAGCTTGGCG
>CAZLTO010000186.1:0-3575 GCA_964562475.1 uncultured Sphingobium sp.
TCCGGCATCCATCGCCTGATCAGTGCACTCGAGGAACGCGGCTTCATCCGGCGCCTGCCCAATCGCGCCCGCGCACTCGAAGTGCTGAAAATGCCGGACGGGGTGAGCAAGGCCGCGCCGAAACCCACTATCGTGCCCTCCGCGCCCGCGGCCGCGCCGCGTCAGATCCCCATCGCCGCCAATGACGTGATCGAGATTCCGCTGCATGGCCGCATCGCCGCCGGTGTGCCGATCGAGGCGATGGAGAGCGACCGCATGCTCCCCGTTCCCGCCGCGCTGCTGGGATCGGGTGAGCATTATGCGCTGGAGGTTTCCGGCGACTCGATGATCGAGGCCGGAATCCTGGATGGCGATTATGCGCTCATCCAGCGCACCGAGGTCGCGCGCGAAGGGCAGATCGTCGTTGCGCTCGTCAACAACGAGGAAGCGACGCTCAAATATTTCCGCCGCGAGGGGCCGCGTGTGCGGCTGGACCCTGCAAATCCCGCCTATGAGCCGCAGATTTACGACGCGCATCAGGTGCAGGTGCAGGGCAAGCTGGCCGGGCTGCTGCGGCGGTATAATTAAGGCTGCGCCGATCCGGCGCTTGAGCATCGGCGTCAGTGCGCTCGCGCATCCGGCAACGTCGTGGTGGGAGGCGTTATGGGAATCCAAGGGTGCCTGTCCCCTGCCCTGAACACGCTCTCCCATCGCCCGCGATCGAGAGTGACCGCAACGCCGCCGGTTTCGCGCAACCGGGCACGGTCGAGCTTCAGCCAGCGCGGAACACAGCCGGAAGGCAGACGCCGGTCGCTCACCATGATGTCCGTCCGGGCGCACAGCTCCGTCAGCGCCCCCCACGGGATACGGACATTCGTACGGGTCGCGGCAATCAGCCAGTCCCGCTGTCTGCCCTGCACGAGCACCGAGCATATATCGCGGCTGCACCGGGCATTGGGAACGTCTTCCAGCGACAGGGGCGCGGCAGCATCATCGAACACAGAGCTGTTTCCCGCTGATTTGGCCAGCACGTCGCGCACATAATCGCCCGCACGCCCGCGCAACAACGCATAGCTCCCATCAGGCTGCCTCAGCGCCATATGCCGCCCGTCGCCCGTCACCAGCAGATCCGGCGCAGGGGCGAGGAACATCATGATCGCTCCAACGACGACCGGCCCGAACCCGGCATAGCGCAGCCGCGTGCGCCACAGGATCAGCCACAAGCCGCCCAACAATATCAGCGCCGTGGGGGCCGTGCCGAAATGCGGCAGGCTCCAGACCGCGAATGGCGATGCGGAGACATTATGCGCCACCGCGAGCAGCAGCGACAACGCCTTGCCCGCCAGCCACCACAACGGCGCACCGGCACCCGCCAGATCGAGCAAAAGCGCGGCGGCCTCGGCCGGCATGATGATGAATGTGGTGAGCGGGATCGCGACGAGATTGGCAAGCGCCCCGAGCATCCCCGCCTGATGAAAATGCAGCAGCGCGATCGGCATCAGAGCGGCCTCGATAGCCATGCCAGTGACGAATATCGCGGCAAGGTTTCGGATCAGTCGGTACGGAATTGCTTCCTCGCGCGCATGAAAGCGCTCCCGGAACCAGCGTGCCTCGGCCAACGCCACGATCACGGTGACCGCGGCAAAGCTCATCTGAAAGCTCGGCCCCACAAGCTCCTCCGGCCAGAAGACGAGCACGACCAGCGCGCCGACCGCCACCAGACGCAGGCTGATCGCCTCGCGCCCCAGCGCCAGCCCACCCAGAACCAGAAGGGCGGCAATGCAGGAGCGCACCGTCGGCACTTGCGCACCCGTAAAGAGGGTGTATCCGATACCCGCCGCCGCGCCCGCTGATGCCGATATCAGCATCAACGGCAGCCGCAGCGCGAGCACGGGACTCAAGGCAAGCAGGCGATAGACGACAAGAATGACCCCCGCGATCAACGCGGAAACATGGAGGCCACTGATCGAAAGCAGATGGCTTAAACCGCTGCGACGCATCGCGGCGTTGTCATCGAGGCTGATCGCGCCGGTGTCGCCGGTGGCGAGCGCTGCGGCGATCCCACCCTCCCCGCCGGGTAATTGCTCGCGAATATGGCGTGACAGGCGCTGGCGTATTTCCGGCATCCCGGATGGAGTTGCTGCATGAACGACCGTGAGCGGCGGCAGCGCCTTGCCGGTAGCGCCGATGCCGGAGAAATAGGCATGCAGCGCAAAGTCATAGGCGCCGGGAACGGCGGGCGGCTGTGGCGGCATCAATCGCGCCCTCACCGCGACAATCGCGCCAGCACCCAACGCAGTGCCGCCGGGCATGTCCTTGTCCGCCACATTGATACGGACCCGCGCGGGCAGTGCTCCATAGCCATGCGCAACGGGTTCCAGCAGAAGGCGTGTGCGCGCCAGTGCGGGCTGCGGCTCTATCCCTGTCACCCGAGCCGTGAAAGCAGCGTAAACCGGACGCTGCAACGGAGGCTGCCCAACCAACAGCGCCTTCATCCAGACCAGCGCGCAGCCGACGGCCATCAACAGCCCCGCCCAGACAATCAGCGCGCGCAATCGGTCGCCTGCCCGCAGGAACTGCGCGAGGACAGCCACGCCGCAGCACAGCATGATCCAGCCCAGCCAATAAAAAGGAGCAGGGAGCAAAAACCACATCGCTATCCCCAGCCCCAGCGCAACGGGAACCCAGAGGCCGACCCGCTCCCGCTCCGCCTCCGCCCATGCTTCCAGCTTTGGAACAAGCCATCCGACGCTGAAAATACGGTGCACTGCAACATCAGTTTGTAGTAAGGATGAAGCCATGCTACTGACCCCGAATCTGAAGTTCGCCATATCAAAACACCATGCCCGGAGCGAACTTCAGATTCAGAAGTGTCAGTAGTAACTTATTGTTTCTAGTGTGGTTATTGGATTTGAAATTCGCTCCGCACCCAGAGGTTATAGTATAGCGAATTTCAAATCCACCACACTAGTGCCGCCAGAATCCACGGCAGTTGGCGCTGCCGCACTGAGTATGAAGCTGTATAGTCGGAGAAAAGCCGAGTGAACGCAACCGGCGAAAAAACCCCTGTTGTCACGCGGTTCGCGCCCTCGCCGACCGGCTATCTGCATATCGGCGGCGCGCGCACGGCGCTCTTCAACTGGCTTTTCGCGCGGCATCATGGCGGCAAATATCTGCTGCGGATCGAGGATACGGATCGCGCCCGCTCCACGGACGCCGCGATCGATGCGATCCTCGACGGTCTTGACTGGCTCGGCCTTTCGAGCGACGAGCCGCCTGTCTATCAGTTTTCCCGCGCCAGCCGCCACGCCGAGGTCGCGCGCCAGAGGCTCGATGCGGGCCAGGCCTATAAATGCTTTGCGACGCAGGAAGAACTGGCGGAACTACGCGAACAGCAACGCGCAGCCAAGCAGCCTATGCGCCATGATGGCCGCTGGCGTGCTCGCCATCCCGCCGAGGGCCGCGACAAGCCGCTCACCTCCGTCCGAGTGCCCTTCGGCGAATACGAGGGCCTCGGCGCCAACACAAACGCCCGCCTGTCCGCGTTCCTCGAC
The DNA here is from genome assembly GCA_964562475.1 of uncultured Sphingobium sp. Taxonomy (GTDB): domain Bacteria; phylum Pseudomonadota; class Alphaproteobacteria; order Sphingomonadales; family Sphingomonadaceae; genus Sphingobium. The sequence goes on from CAZLTO010000186.1 coordinate 3,534, forward strand.
AGCTTCGGCTTCGAGTACACGTTCATGAGCTCGACCGAGACG
>CAZLTO010000187.1:0-3535 GCA_964562475.1 uncultured Sphingobium sp.
TGGTCAAAAAGGGCGAAGACCCCGTTGCCGTGGCTGAAAAGGCTGTGGCGGATGCGGGCGGCGGCGTGAGCGAAGGCGGCGGCGGCGAGGGCGGCAAGAAAGAGGCCACGATCCCGCATGTCGAGACCGATTTCAAGCTGCCCAAGGGCGGTATCGATCTGCCGCGTCCCAGGAAGGTGGCCGATTATCAGCCGACCTATTTCCAGATGCCCGCGCCCTATACATCCAACCTCGCGGATACGGATTCGCTGGTGCAGATCGCGATGGCGATCTCGACCTATTATGACGCGCGCGTGACCGACGCCTTGAAGACCCATGAGCTCGCCATACGCTCCGCGATCCTGATGTTGCTCTCTCAGGAGAGTGCGATGGAATTATCGACCCCGCAGGGCAAAGTTGCGCTGCAAGCCCGCCTCACCGCCCTTATTAACAAAATATTGCGTGAAAAGACGGGTTATTCCGGGGTTGATAACGTTTATTTTACCAATTTCATTATTCAATAGGGCGTCCAAAGCCCGGGGTGTCCTCTGGTCGCGGACAGGGGACATTTCAGTTTATGGACGACGTACAGCCATACAAGTTCGGCACGTCTGAACCGCAGACGCCCGTATCGCTATCCGGCATGGACCGGATCGGCGAGCGTGTCGCGCGCCAGTTGCGCGTGGTGCTGGAAAACATCACCGGCGCCAAACCGAACCTGACCACGCAATCGGCCGAGATGGTGAATTACGACCTCTGGTCGGCGATGGCGCCGAATTTCTGCTCGCTCTCCACCTACAAGCTGCATCCGCTGAAGGGCTCGATCCTCGTCAAGCTCGACGCAGGGATGATCTCTGCGATGGTCGAGCGTTTCTATGGCGGCTCGGGCACGCGCCCGGCGGCGGAGCGCAAGGAGTTCACGCGCAGCGAGGATCGCATCCGCGCCAAGCTCTCGGACGAGGCCATGAAGGCGGTGATCGCGGCCTGGGCGGACCTGCTGCCGATGGAGATGTCGCTGGTCTCGCGCGAGCATGACCCGCAGGCGCTCGTCTTCGCCGACGCGAACGATCAGCTCCTCAGCCAGACCTTCACGCTCGATATGGGCAAGAACAGTGAATGGACCATCGAGCTGATGTTCCCGCTGGTAGCGCTGCGCCAGCTTGAGCCGCTACTCGCGACCAACGCGCCCGACGAAATTCATATGAAAGACCCGTTGTGGCAGGCGCGGCTCGCCCGTCAGATGGGCGGCATCCGACTGCCCGCGAAGACCGTGCTGGCGCGGCCGACGCTGACGCTGAACGAACTGCTGAACCTCAAGAACGGGGACGTCATCCCGGTCACTATCGAACGCTATCTCCCCCTTCTGATGGGCAACCGTGTGCTCGCCCAGGGGACGTTGGGTGAGCAAAGCGGCCGCGCCGCCTTCATGATCGAAAAGATAAACTAAGGACCAAGATGCCATGAGTGATATGAGCGAAGCACCGAAGATCGAGAACGCGATTGGCAAGATGAACGCCAGTCCGCAATATCATCTTCTGTCGAACATTCCGGTGCGCCTCACGGTGGAGGTCGGCTCGACCAGCCTGCGCCTGTCCGAGATCCTCGATCTCGCCGAGGGCAGCGTCGTCGAGCTGGATCGTCAGGCGGATGACCTGCTCGACATCATGGTGAACGGCGCGCTGATCGCGCGCGGCGAGGTCGTTACCGTGAATGGCCGCTATGGCATCCGCGTGGTCGATGTCGCCAATGCAGAGGCGATGATGGCTGGCGTCGAGCGGCGCAGCTAAGCCCATGTTCTGGTATTTCATGAAGCTCATCATCATGCTGCCGCTGGTCGGCGGCATGGCCTTTGGCGCGTTGTGGCTGTGGCGCAAATATCAGCCCGGCCTGATCGGCGCGCAGGGCGACCGCGCGTTGAAAGTGCTGGAGATGCTGCCGATGGGCACGTTCGGCAAGCTCGCCGTGGTGGAGTTCGACGGTCAGCGCGTGCTGATCTCCGTCACCCGCAGCCGGATCGAGAAGATCGCCGACGGCGCGCGCGCCTCCATTGCCGCGCCCTCGCTGGGGAGCGACCTGCGTGCGCGCTAAACATCTCGTCATTGCGATTATCGGTTTGCTCGCCGCATTCGTCTTCACGCATCCGGTGATGGCGCAGGTGGCGCCAGCCGCGCCGAGCCTGCCCGCCGCGACCCCTCCCGCTGCCGCCAACGGCGGCGCATTGACCCGCGCATTGGGCGAAATGTCCGGCAATGGCGGCGGTTCGCTGTCCCTGAGCCTCCAGATCCTCATCCTGATGAGCCTGTTGACTGTTCTGCCGTCGCTCATCCTGATGATGACGAGCTTCACCCGCATCATCATCGTATTGTCGCTGCTGCGTCAGGCGCTGGGCCTGCAACAGACGCCGCCCAATCAGGTGCTGGTCGGCCTGGCCCTCTTCCTCTCGATGTTCGTGATGCGCCCGACGATCGACACGATCAACCAGCAGGCTTTTACCCCCTATGGCGCGGGCCAGATCACGATCGAGGAAGCCATCGGCCGCTCTGCCAAGACGTTCCATGTGTTCATGGCGAAGCAGACGCGGGAAAGCGACCTCAAGATGTTCTCCAGTCTTGCCGAAGCGCCCGAGTTTCGCACTATCGAGGACGTGCCGTTCTCGATCCTTCTGCCCGCCTTCGTGACCAGTGAATTGAAGACCGCATTCCAGATCGGTTTCATGATCTTCCTGCCGTTCCTCATCATCGATCTTGTGGTGGCGTCGACGCTGATGTCGCTCGGTATGATGATGCTCTCGCCCACGATCATATCCATGCCGTTCAAGCTGTTGCTGTTCGTGATGGTGGATGGCTGGGCCTTGACGATGGGCTCGCTCGCCGGCTCGTTCGCGCGATAGCGGAAGGGCAGGAGACAGTTGGAAAACTCGGATTTCTTCGTCGGCATCGCCCAGCAGGCGCTGTGGATCACCGCGCTCGCTTCCGCGCCGATCCTCATCCCGGCGCTCATCGCGGGCCTGCTGCTCGGCATGGTGCAGGCGGCGACCTCGATCAACGAACAGACGCTTACATTCGTGCCGAAGCTCATCATCGTCGCGGCGATGCTGGCGCTGTTCGGTGGCTCGATCCTGATGCTGATCGCGGATTTCACGCGCGAGATATTCGAGCGCATCCCCGATGTCATGAACAACTGACGGGCAGGGTCGGGCAATGTTCCCCACCGGCTTCATCGGCGTAGAGAACCAGCTCTGGATCTGGCTCATTGCGATGATCCGCCCCGGCGCGGCATTTCTAGCTGCGCCCATATTCGGCGCGCGGTCCGTGCCCGTGCAGCTCCGCCTTATCCTGAGCCTCGCCATCGGCATGGCGGCGATGAACAGCGTGGTGTTTCAGATGCCTGCCGGAGGCGTCGCGAGTTTCGCGGGTGTTCTTCTCGTCATGGGCGAGGTGCTCGCCGGGCTCGCAATGGGTTTCGCGCTCCAGATCGGCTATACCTCGGCCTTCGTGGCGGGGGAAACCATCGGCAACGCGATGGGCCTCGGTTTCGCCTCGATGATGGACCCGCA
>CAZLTO010000188.1:0-3529 GCA_964562475.1 uncultured Sphingobium sp.
GGCAAGAAGCGCTCTACCCTCACGCTTCGGTCGGGCGGCGAACAGGCGTTAACCGCTATCGCCCTTATCTTCGCGCTATTTTTAACCAATCCGGCACCAATCTGCGTGCTCGACGAGGTCGACGCACCGCTGGATGACGCCAATGTGGAGCGCTTCTGCGATCTCCTGGACCAGATGGTGAAGGACACCAGCACACGCTACCTCATAGTCACCCATAATGCCGTGACGATGGCGCGGATGCACCGCCTGTTCGGCGTGACGATGATCGAAAAAGGCGTCTCGCGGCTGGTATCCGTAGACCTCGGCGGAGCGGAGGAACTGCTCGCGGCGGAGTAATTTTTGTAGTTGCGGAAATTATTGACGGCAGGAGTTTTTGTAGGTATATAAATCCATATTGGTTCTCGTTCCGTGCCATGACAGATAGACAAAGGAACATCCCAGATTAGAAAACACTGACCCGGCTGGCAGTGGGGATTTGTCTATGCGGATTACATACGACGAGGCCAAGCGCCTAAGGACGCTTGAGGAGCGCGGGTTGGATTTTAACGATGCCCCGAGGGTTTTTGCGGCACCGCATTTTGATCTATCGGATGACCGGAATGATTATGGCGAAGAGCGATATCTCACCTTCGGCATACTCGACGGAAGAAATGTCTCGCTGGTTTGGACGCCGAGAGATGGCGGGAGAAGAATCATCTCGATGAGGCATGTACATGAGGACGAAATCATTGCCCGAAAAAAAGCCCTGGATTGACCCCGACGATGCTCCGGAATGGACGGAAGAGATGTTCCGCCGCGCCGCGATATGGCGTGGCGACACGCTGATCCGTCCCGCCAGCGGAACGCTGACCAAACCGGGGCGGCCCAGATCCGAAAACCCCAAGCGGCAGGTAACGCTGCGTCTCGACGCCGACGTGCTGGAGAAATTCCGCGCCACCGGCAAGGGCTGGCAGAGCCGGATCAACGCCGAATTGCGGAAAATATTGGGCCTTAATCTTTAAACCCACACCTCCCGATAGAGCGCCTCGCTTTCGCCGCCGTTCGGAATGCGGGGATTGTTGGCGGCGGAGCCGGACGCGATCGCCTGTTGCGCCATCAGCGGGATAGGGTCGTGCCACGCCGCCACATCAATTCCATAGCGCGCGGGGGTCGGCACATCGAGATCATGGTTCAGCCGCTCAAGCGCATCATTCAAACGGGCGACGGCGGCCTGATCTCCCTCATCCTCCCCCGCGAAGCCCGATGCGCGCGCGCATGCCGCATAACGCTCCAGCGCGGAGGGCGCGGAAAAGCGCGTAATCGCGGGCAGCAGCATCGCGTTGGAAAGACCATGCGGCACATGAAACAGCGCGCCGATCGGTCGGCTCATACCATGTACCAGCGCCACGGAGGCATTGGAGAAGGCAAGCCCCGCCTGATGCGCGCCGATCATCATCGCTTCGCGCGCGGCGCGGTTACTCGGCTCGGCGCAGGCCGTGCGGATGTTGGCGGCGATCAGCTTCATCGCCGAGAGCGCCATCGCATCCGAGAAGGGATTGGCGCGGCGGGACACATAGGCCTCTATCGCGTGGGTGAGCGAGTCTATGCCCGTGTCCGCAGTCAGGCGGGGCGGCATGCCCATCGTCAGTTCATAATCGATGATCGCAGCGATAGGGAGAAAGCCTAGCCCCGCGCAGAGCATCTTCTCTCCGCTCGCCTCGTTGGTGATAATCGTGAAGCGGGTTGCCTCCGAGCCTGTTCCTGCGGTTGTAGGAATGGCGATAATCGGAAAGCCGGGTGCGTCGATCTGCGCGGGCACCTTGAGATCGGTATAGGGAATATCGCGTTGCGCCAGCACCGCAACCGCTTTCGCCGTGTCGATCGGGCTGCCGCCGCCGAAACCGATGACGCAATCGCATGCTGTCTCCCTGAACGCGGCCACCGCCTGCTCGATCACGCTGCTGGTCGGATCGGCGACCGTATCGCTGAACAGGCCATGAGGCAGGCCATTGGCGTCCAGTATATCGGTGAGCGCGGCGAGAAGGCCGCTCTCCGCCAGGAATGGATCCGTCACGATAAAGGGGTGCGAAAGGCCAAGCTGCGCCAATATCTGCGGCAGATCGGCAAGGCTGCCGCCTCCCTGCGCGATAATCCTCGGCAACTGGATACGAACGGACATCTTACTCTCCCTATTTTTTCAACTCGCGCCCACCACCACGCAGGCGGCGAACATGAGAAGACCCGCGAAACGGTTGGAACGGAACAGAAGCAGCGCATTTGGACCATCCGGCTTGAGTCGAGCAAGCTGCCAGAACAAATGCAGGGCCAGTGGCACGAGTGCGAGCAGCGCCAATAGATCGGGCCGGGAAAGCCAGATCGCGCCCGCCCAGAGGATCAGCGCCACGCCATAAAACGCCCCCACTCCGGCGCGCACATGCCGCCCCATGCGGAGCGCGCTGGAACGGATGCCGACCAGCGCATCGTCCTCGCGGTCCTGCAACGCATAGATGCTGTCATAGCCCACCACCCAGCAGATGCTTCCCGCATAGAGCAGCGCGCCCGCGAGGCTCAGCCCGCCGGTCATCTCGACCCAGCCGACCAGCGCCGCCCAGCTGAACACCAGCCCAAGCCACAGCTGCGGCCACCAGGTGATCCGCTTCATGAACGGATAGGCCGCGACCAAACCGAGGCCTGCCACCGCGACAATCTGTGCCTGCCAGCGGAGTTGCAGCAGCACTACGAGGCCGACGCAGCACAGCGCGCCCATCCAGACGCCCGCGAGCGAGACGCTCACACGCCCGCTCGCCACGGACCGGGAGGCGGTGCGCGCCACCTGCACGTCCAGATCGCGGTCGATGATATCGTTCCACACGCAGCCCGCGCCTCGCATTGCGATGCTGCCCAACAGAAACCACAGCATCAGCCGCCATGATGCAAGCCCATTGCCGGAGAGCGCGATGGCCCAGGCGCCCGGCCAGAACAGCAGCCACCAGCCGATCGGCCGATCGAACCGCGCCATCGAGACGAGGTCGCGCACCCGCCCCGGCAACAGCGCCATGATCCCGCGCGCCTCGCTGTCCGGCACGATAGCCGCTTGCATAGTTACGTCATTTGGCTCTTTAGACATGAGGCGTATCCACATGAAGGAAGTCTCGCATGCCCGCAACCCCCGCCTGGCCGCCCCGCAGCGCCCCGCGCCTGTATACGCAAGCCGATCTGGGCGCGGAAGTCGCTGTGCCGGTCGATGGCAATGCCGCGCATTATCTGATCTCGGTGATGCGCGTGAAAGAGGGTGACGCGGTATTGCTGTTCAACGGGCGGGACGGCGAATGGGCGGCGCGGGCTGGCGCAATCCGCAAGCGCGATCTTGTGCTGGAGTGCGTCGAGCAGACCAGGACTCTGGAAACTGTGCCTGATTTCTGGCTGTGCGCCGCGCCGATCAAGAAGGGCCGTATCGATCTGGTGATGGAGAAAGCGACCGAACTCGGTGTCGCGCGCATCCAGCCGGTGCTGACGGCGCGCTGCGTGGTAGACAAGCTGAACCCCGAGC
>CAZLTO010000189.1:0-3526 GCA_964562475.1 uncultured Sphingobium sp.
GCGCGCTTAGCAGCACTCGGGCGCAAGGGCAATGCGGGCGATCAGAGCGCATGCGCGCTTTTTCACGCCGCCGGGTTTGAAAAACGCCGCCACTTTGCTTATGTTGGTCATTCATCCCTTTGTTAACCGTGACAGGCTATAACCCGTGTACATGATCGTCATATTGGCCCTGGTTGTCGCGTTCCTCGCATTGCGGCTCTATTCGGTGCTCGGCCGACGCACCGGGCATGAGCAGCAACCCGCGCCGTTGCAGGGCGACGAACGCATGGCGCCCAAGCCTGTTCAGCCCGAGATTCAGCCCGGCGCAACCGCGGATCGCGCCCGCTTTGCCGAGAGCATCATCGCCCCGGAAGCCGAGAACGGCATCCGCGCGATCATCGCCGCAGACCGCAATTTCGACGTGCCGCAGTTTCTGGAGGGCGCGCGTTCCGCTTATGGCATGATCCTCGAGGCGTTCTGGACCGGCAAGCGCGATGACCTCCGCTGGCTGTGCGACTCGGATGTCGCGCAGTCGTTCGAGTCGGCGATCGACGAGCGCGAAGCCGCTGGCCATGTTCTCGACAACCGCCTGGTGCGGATCGACAAGGCGCAGATCGTCGAGGCTTCGCTGGTGGGGCGCACCGCGCACATCACGCTGCGCTTCGATGCCGACATCGCGGCGGTCACCCGCGACAAGGACGGGCAGATTGTCGCTGGCACCATGACCGACGCGGTGCCGACGCATGACCTGTGGACCTTCACCCGCGAAATCGGCCATGCCGACCCCAACTGGAAGCTGAGCGAAACCGACGAGGCGCAGTAATGCGGCTTGCATCGGGGAAGGCGGTTGCGGTGCGCAATGGGCGTTACCGCGCGCTGTCGCTGCTGGCCGCGCTGACGCTGCTCTCCGCCTGCGCGGGCGGGATCATCCCCGAAGGGCGCGGCCCGGCGACACCGCCTGCGCCCACCCACAAGCCCACTCACAAGCCCGCCCCTGCTAAGCCGCGCCCGCCGGTAACGCCTGCCCAGCCCGCGCCAGCGCCTTCCGTGCCCATCGATACCGCATTTAGTGCAGGCGTGACCGCCGGGCCGCCGGTCAGCCAGGTGGTGCCGCAGGATGCGCATACGGTGGCGGCGCTTTCCGCCTTCCGCCTCTCCTGCCCGGCGCTAATGCGGCGGACGGACCAGTCCGGCCTGACGCAAGGCTCCGACTGGGCGCAGGCCTGCGCCGCCGCCGCGAGCTGGCCGGATGCCACCGCTGCCGATTTCTTCGCGCGCTACTTCGAAACCGCGCAGGTCGGCGTCGGCGCTGCCTATGTCACTGGCTATTATGAGCCGGAGATCGCGGGGTCGCGCATCCAGACCGGCATCTACCAGACGCCGATCTACAAGCGCCCGCCGGACCTCATCAATGTCGATCTCGGCCAGTTCAGCGATGCCCTCAAGGGCAAGAAGATCAGGGGCCGGGTCGAGGGGCGGAATTTCATCCCCTATTTCGCGCGGGCGGACATTGTCGAGAGCAATGCGCTCGCCGCCAAAGGGTTGGAGATCGCCTGGGCCGCCGACCCGATCGAGCTGTTCTTCCTCCAGATCCAGGGCAGCGGGCGGTTGCGCCTGCCCGATGGCTCGGTCATGCGGATCGGCTATGACGACCAGAACGGGCGCGATTATACCGGCATCGGCAGACTGATGAAGGAGCGCGGCCTCATTCAGGCCGGATCGATGCAGGACATCATGGCCTGGTTGCGCGCCAACCCCGAAGAGGGCCGCAAGATCATGAACGAAAACAAGAGCTTCGTGTTCTTCCGCGAGCTGACCGGGGCGGGGCCGATCGGTGCGATGGGGGTTCCCGTGACCGGCGAGGCGAGCGTGGCGGCGGACCCGGCGTTCGTGCCGCTGGGCGCGCCGGTGTGGCTCTCGCTGGATCGTGGCGAGGCGAACGGCCTGTGGATCGCGCAGGATACCGGCGGGGCGATCAAGGGCGCGAACCGCTTTGATACCTTCTGGGGCGCGGGCGAACGGGCGCGCAGCATCGCGGGCGGCATGTCCGCGCGCGGCACGACGCTGCTGCTGCTGCCGATCGGGACGGTCGCCAGATTGCGAGCAAATGGCAGCACGCCGCCTCAGCCCTGAGGAGCAGGCGATCTGGGCGCGGCTGGCGCGCACCGTCAGCCCGCTCGCAGGCAAATCCGTCCCTGCTCCTGTCGCAGAAGAAGCGCCCGCAGTGGCGATGGCGCGGGTGATGGCGGCTCCGGCTGTTGCTGTTGCGCCGCCCCGCCAGCCGCCCAAGCGCGCGCCGAGTCCGGTGCTCGACAATAGCTGGGAGCGGCGGATCGGCAACGGCACGCTTGCGCCCGATGCGGTGATCGACCTACACAATCACACGCTCGACGCCGCCCATGCCCGGCTCAATCAGGCACTGGGTCAAGCGGTCGCCAAGGGCCAGCGCGTGTTGCTGGTGGTGACGGGCAATCCGCGCCCGGCGCATATCGGCCCATTGGGGCACAAGGGGCGCGGGGCGATCCGCGCCGAGATCGGCGACTGGCTCGCGCTCTCCGGCCACGCCGAGCAGATCGCCAGCGTCCGCACCGCCCATCCGAGGCATGGGGGAATGGGCGCGCTGTATGTGATTTTAAGGAGGAGGGGGTGAATAATGGCCCGAAAACGGTGGAAGTCTCTCCGGATGGTTCTCGACCTCGTTTTGGACATCATATAGCAGATGTAAAGCCCTACCAGCACGATGCATCAATTCATTGGTAGAGTTACCAAATGGCAAAATACTCTCCGGCTCACCTGGGAATTTCTCATACCAATTACTTAAGTTAGCTATATCAACTGCCTCTATGAACAATGAGTACTTAGCTTGTACGACCTCATTATCAATCCGTCCACGTTCAATAATAGACCTAACGCGCTCAATATTTTCACGTAAATCAGAAAGAGAAGACCATACAACTTTCAAAGGCACGCCGCCTTCCGCGTCGAAAAAAGCATCCCAGCGATTAACGAACCGTAGACTGTCCTCCAGTCGATATATGGTGCTATACAATCTCTGATAGTCGAATTCTTCTTGCTTAAGAATGCTGACCGTTTCGTGCTTCCGTTTCCAATCCTCGATCCAGACTGCTCCGCATATAGCTATCATCGCACCTAAAAACGACGAAATGACCGAACCAGTTATGCTTAGCCATAGTTGTTCAAAGGAATTTAGCTCAGCATTCTTTGAGCCGAGATAAATAGCTAGGACTGTCATGGCGCCAACGCCGCCTAACCCTACCCCTGACGCGAGCCACCGTATTTTCATGAATGATTTATGCCGATAATTTAAGAATACATCAATCTAGGAATTCGTTATCTAAGGTGTAAAATTCTGAACTGTCTATATTTTATCCGGTTTAGCGATTGACTATCGCTACTCTATTCTACCCCAACGCCCTTCTCACCACCGCCGTATAAATATCCCGCAGCGCGACCAAATCCGCCACTGCCACCGCCTCGTCGAGCTTGTGCATGGTCGCGTTGCAGAGGCCGAACTCCACCACCGGGC
>CAZLTO010000190.1:0-3514 GCA_964562475.1 uncultured Sphingobium sp.
AAGCCTTCGCGGCACAGGCGCTGGCGGTGGGCAAGGAACTGGGCTGGGATGCAGACAAGGTCAACGTTAACGGCGGCGCGATAGCCATCGGCCACCCGATCGGCGCATCCGGCGCACGCGTGCTTACCACATTGCTCTATGAAATGGGCAAGCGCGACGCGAAAAAAGGCCTCGCCACATTGTGCATCGGCGGCGGCATGGGCATCGCCATGTGCATCGAGCGTTGATCGTCAGACGGAAACGAGATCAGGGGTCGCGCGGGCAACTGCGTGGCCCTTTTTATATCCAGTAGCGCTCGAAGCGATGGCCGAGGCGGGTCAGCAGCTCGTACTGCGACAGGCCCGAGACCAGCGACGTATAACCGAGGTCGTAATCAATATCGACCCAGTCGCCTTCCTGAAGCTGGGGACATTCGCTTACGTCGATCGTCACCAGATCCATCGACACGCGGCCGATCACCGGCAGGCGTGCGTCATCTTTCAGCGCCGCGCCGGAACCCGAAAAAATACGTGCGAACCCATCCGCATAGCCGATGTTGATTGTCGCGGTTTCCATCGTCCGGTCCGCCACGAACTCCCCGCCATAGCCGACCGAGTCACCGCCGCGCACCGTGCGCCGCTGCAATATCTCAGCCTGCGGCGTTACCACCGCCTGAATATTGAGTTCGCAATCCAGCGTCGGCGTTCCGCCATAGAGGGCGATACCGGGCCGTGTGAGATCGAACGCGAAATCCGAACCCCGACAGATGCCCGCGCTGTTCGCGAGGCTATAGCGCTTCGCCTTCACCTTGCTCCCAATATCGCGAAACAACATCAACTGGATATCGTTCAGATGATGATCGTCCTCCGCGCTCACCAGATGGCTCATCAGCGTATCGATTTCGAGGCCGTCGAACAGGCTCATGTCGAGGCCATCGAGCGAGAGGCCGAGCCGGTTCATGCCGGTATCGATCATCACGTCACATGTGCCGCCGCCCGCTTCCTTCCAGCGGGCGATCTGCGCCGGGCTGTTAAGCACGGGCCGCGCCCGCGCGGCGAGCGCGATCTCCATGTCCTCAGAGCGCACACCGTGGAACACGCTCAAGGAGATGCCTTCCGCGATCAGCGGCTCGACATGCTGTGCCTCTTCCCATGTCGCGACGAAGAAATCGCGACAGCCCTCCGCAGCGAGATGCTCCAGCACACCACCCGCGCCCAGACCATAGCCATTCGCCTTGATCGCCGCTCCGGTAGCCGCGCCGCCACTCATTTCCCTGAGCCAGCGATAATTTGAAACAAGCGCCTGTTTGTCCAGCCTCAGCCGCAACGGCGATTGATAGTCCATGCTCATTACGGAAATTGCCCCACAAAAATCAGTTTGCCCACTCGCCCCCTTTGGTTTCCTTCAGCCCCCACAAGCAAACCAGCAGCGCCATCAGCACCACGGCCAAGTGGTACCACAGGCCCGCATAGACATCGCCCGTCTTCGCCGCAATATATTGACTGACCAATGGCAAAAATCCCCCAAAATAGCCTGTCCCTATATGGTAAGGGATCGACATGGAGCTGTAGCGCACCTTGGGCGGAAACATCTCGGCAAGCAGCGCGGCCACCGGGCCATAGGTCATGCCCGAGAGTGCGGAGAGGCCCAACAGGCAAGCAATGATGATGAGTGCGCTAGACAGGGGTGGATGCTGCTTGGAAAAATCATAACCGGATGCCTCCAGCGCTGGCTGGATACTATCCGGCGAGCCGATCGCGAGAGACTGACGCCCGATCTGGATCATCGGCGCTTCGCCCGGTGCGGCCTGCTGTTGTTCATAGCGCACACCCAGCTTGGTGAGCTGGCCCAGCGCCTGTCCGCAAGCGGACTTCTGCTTGGCAAGGAATGGATCGAACGCACATTCGTTCGCCACCACCACAACTGGTGCGACTTTTTCGGCATCGGCGCGGCCGGGGTTGGCGGTCGTTCCCATCAGCCACATCAGCGGAAAGAGCAGGAGCAGGGTCAGCACATAACCGATGACAATCGGCTTCTTGCGCCCGATCTTGTCGGACACATGGCCGAAATAGATGAAGAACCCCATGCCGAGCGCCGCCGCGATACCAATGGTGAGCTCGGTCCATGTTTCATCGACCTGCATCGGCCCCTTAAGCAAGCTGAGGCCAGTGAAAAAGGCGGTATACCAGATAACCGTCAAGCCCGCCGCGATGCCAAACAGCGCGACGAAAATGCGCTTCTTGTTGCCGGGATAGGTAAAGCTCTCGACGAAAGGATTACCCGCCATCTCTCCTTCCGCCTTCATGGCCTCGAACACCGGGCTTTCGGAGAGCTTCATACGCATCCATAGCGAGAGAGCGAGCAGCACCAGCGACAGGAGGAACGGCACGCGCCAGCCCCATGTCGCCCAGGCGTCGGCTGGAATAATCGCCTTGCACGCCAGCACTACGATGAGGCTCAGCACAAAGCCGCCGACCACGCTCGCCTGAATGAAGCTGGTATAGAAACCCCGCTTTTCGGGGGTGGAATGTTCCGAGACATAGACCGCCGCGCCGCCATATTCCCCGCCCAGCGCCAGCCCCTGGCAGATGCGCAGCAGCAGCACAAGCGCGGGAGCGGCATAGCCGATGCTCTCCGCCGAGGGGATAAGGCCCACACCGGCCGTGGCAATGCCCATCAGCGTGACGGTGACGAGGAAGGTATATTTCCGCCCGAGCTTGTCGCCCAGATAACCGAACAGGATCGCGCCTAGCGGACGGAAGCCGAAGCCTACCGCGAACCCCGCCCAGACGAGCAGCATCTCCAGCGTCTCGCTCCCGCTCGGGAAGAACGCCTTGCCGATGAAGGTCGCGAGCGTCGCGTAGATGAAGAAATCATACCACTCGAACACGGTGCCGGCTGACGAGGCACCGATCACCAGCTTTATATCAGACGTGCTAACATCCTTGCCGCCCACGCTTATGCCCCTCCGCATCTAGTCTCTGCGGTGAGCATTAGCGTTAATGGCGCGCCTTGCAACAGCGCAATTATTCGAGTTCGAGGATGATGCTGTCCACCGCGAGGCTCTCGCCCGCCTTGGCGTTGACGGCCTTCACCACGCCGGTTTTCTCGGCGCGGAGGATATTCTCCATCTTCATCGCCTCGATCACCGCGAGCGGCTGGCCAGCTTCCACCTTGTCGCCTTCCGACACATTCAGCGAGACGAGCAGACCCGGCATAGGACAGATAAGATAGCGGGAAAGATCCGGCGGCACCTTCTCGATGAGATGCGCCGCATGTTGCGCCATATGCGCAGGTAGCACGCGCGCGACATGGCTCGCGCCGCGCGTCGTCAGCTTGAAGCCGGTGCGGGTATTGGCGATACGGACCGAGAGCGTCTCGTCTCCGAACTCCGCATCGATGATGCGATCACCCGGCGTATATTCGAGGCTCATGTCGAGCGGCCTTCCATCCACAATCCCATCGGCACCGCCGATCCAGACGGCGTTATCCACCGTGGCCAGGAACGGCAGGCGCACCTTCAGGCGCCGCCGCT
>CAZLTO010000191.1:0-3482 GCA_964562475.1 uncultured Sphingobium sp.
CCCGCTCTATTTCGGCATGGCGGCAAGCGCCGAACCACTGGTGCTTACATTGTTTGGTGAAAAGTGGCGGGATATGGCACCCTTTGTGGAGCTGATGGCGCTCGCGATGCCGTTTATGACCGTACAGGTGATGTTCCCGCCAGTGTGTAACGCGCTGGGACGTCCCGGCCTCACGACGCTCATTTCGGCGACCGGGGCGCTGATCATGCCGCTCGCCTTTCTCATCGGCATCCGGTTCGGCGCGATCGGCCTCGCATGGGCCTGGCTCGTGGCCTATCCTTTGTTCACGCTGGCGACAGTAAGCATCGCAGGGAAGTCCTTCGGCCTGCGCCTCGGCGAACTGCTGCGCGCGGTGGCGCCGGGGGTAATATGCTCTGCGGCGATGGCGCTTGTCGTCGTCGCTTGTGACCATGTGCTGCCCACGGACATCGCAGCACCACTAAGACTCGCGATGCTGGTCACCGCCGGGGGCGTGAGCTTCACGCTGCTGCTGCTGATATTCGCCCGCGCGGCACTCGGCGACCTCATTCGGCTGATAGCAAGACGGCAGGCAGCGGAAACTGCGGCTACGGCCTGAGCAGTCAGGCGCTCTGGATATAGTCCCGCAGCGCAGCCGCTTCCGCCTCGATCTTGTCGATGCGATATTTCACCAGATCGCCGATCGAGACGAAGCCGACCATGTTACCGTTTTCCATAACCGGCAAGTGGCGGATGCGCCGCCGCGTCATCAACGACAGCGCGGTCATGACGGGAACTTCTGGTTCAATCGTGACGATCGGGCTGGTCATCACCGATGCCACAGTCGCATCGAGTATCGATCCGCCTTTTTCTCCCAACGAGCGCACCACATCGCGCTCTGACAATATGCCGACCACTTCCCCGCCATCGACAACCGGCACACACCCTATACGCCGACCGACCAGCAGCTCCACCGCCTCCTTAACACTGGCGGTGGACGGCAGCGAAACCACTTCATGGCCCTTGCCCGACAAGATAGTAGCGATCGTCATACAGCCTTCTCCCAATAGCCTGATTTATGTTTGCTTGATGATCCCACTTTCCTGCGTCAAAGGGAAGACCAAAGGAAAAGCATGTCCCGCAAAAATGCACTCGATGATCCAATTATAGCCGCAACCGCCTGGGGGCGGTTTCGCAGGCTTATGAGGTGGATGGCATTGTGGGGGGCGCTGCTGGTCATCGCAGTGCTCGGTTATCTCTATCGGGCAGGCGGTCCCTTGCCGATCCACATGATCATCGCAACCAGCCTGGGCGTGTGGTGCACTTTCATGCTGGGCACGGCGCTGATGTCGCTCGCGTTCCTGTCCAGCGGCACCGGGCATGACGAGCAGATCGAGGATTTTCTTGGGAAAGAGGCAGAATATGACGACGACTAGCGATCCGGTTTTGCGCGCTGTGCCAATGGCGGCGGATATCAACACCAACGGCCATATCTTTGGCGGCTGGGTGCTGAGCCAGATGGACATAGCGGGCGGCGTGATCGCCGGGCGTGAAGCGCAAGGCCCGGTCGCCACTGTCGCAATCGAGACGATGCAGTTCCTGACGCCTATCCTGGTCGGTGATGTGGTCTCCACTTATGGCGAAGTCGAGCGGCGCGGCCGCACCTCGGTCGCCGTAAAGCTCACCGTGATCGCCACGCGGGCGCGGGGACGGAGGCGAGAAGAGGTGGAGGTAACGAATGGCATCTTCACTTATGTCGCGCTCGATGAGAATCATCGGCCAACACCATTGCCGGAGGGGTAATCAATTTTCCTTGAGGCTATAGTCCAGGCTGGCCTTGCCATTGGCGGCCAGGGTGAGCGTCCATAGCCTGTCCGCGCCCTTGGCCTTGAGCTTTGCGGAGGACTTGACGATCTCATAGCCGTCCGCCCGGGCTATGGTGATCTCCACCGGCGCGGCGCGATCCAGCGCGTTGGTGAGGGTGATGCGGAAACGGCGCAGCTTGCCGGTCTCGCCCAGTTCCTGCTGTTCCAGCCGCACCTGATCGCTCTGCCCGGCGTCCAGCTCCAGCTTCTCGCCGACGGCCTTGTCGGCAAGGTTCGAATCGGCAAGCAGCACCTCCGCCTCTCCCTGATTCTGCATCACGATCACGCCGCCGGAGGGAAGAGGCAGGCCCAGCCCCTCCTTCGTCTTGTTCTGCATCCTCAATTTCATGTCGAGCGGCTGGCTGGGGCGGCTCTCCCACGGCGACACAGTCGCCGTGTAGATGCGGGTGAATGGGATGCGCTGCTTCGCAAGCAGCCGCACTTGCTTCTGCCCGTTGGGGAGCACATCGACGGGAACCGGAACGCGGTAGAGCTTTAGGTCGCCAAGGTCTTCCTGTTGAGCGACGATATTGCCCGCCTTATCCAATCTCGCGGCACTTTGCGCAGACATAGATACTTCATATATCATCGGAGCCGCTGGTGGGGCAGGTGATGTAGGTAGCGCCATTCCAGGATGCGTGCTGGTGCTGTCCATCGGCCAGCACTGAAGGTTGAGCTGCGGCGCTTGCGGCGGGTCGCCCAGCGCGCGGAAATCGCTCGTCTGGTTGGGCTTGCCCGCCACGGCGAGCAGTTGCGCGCACGCATAGTCCGTGTCATTACCGTTCGCGACCGTGAGCCACGCCGACAGGTCCAGCGTCTTGCCATCTTCCGCCACGGTCGCGACATAGGCCGCGTTCCAGTCGAACCCGGTGGCGAGATAGGTGAGCGTCACATCGACGGTCGCACCCTCTGCGCTGCTCGTCTCCACCGAGAAGGTCGGTCTGGCCGAGAGCCCATCTGGCACCGCATCATAGACGAGCGTTTCAGGAAGCCCTGAGCAGCGCAGCGCCTCCACGCCTTCCGCCGTTTGAAGCACGACCGCGCCGTCCGCGCCGGAGCGGATGATCGCGTCGGTTTCCGTAACCTTGCCGGTCGCCGGATTGGTCCGGCGGATGTGGACGCGGTTGCCGAGCGAGCCATCCAGCAGCGAGGCGGGCGAGAGCAGCTTCGCATCGCGGTTCTTCTCGATCACGCCGCCGGGCAGGCCGGAGACGACCGCGCTCACCGCGATCATGCCATCCGCCACGCCCTCGAACCGGACCAGTGATTCGCCCGCCGGAAGCGCGATGCGGCGCTTTTCGGAGATCAGCGCATAGCCATTGACCCAGCCGGGGTTCATCCCCCCCTCGCCCCGGCCCATATCACGATAGACGGTGACGGAGGCGGAGAGAGGCGCGGCGCTCGTCACCACGCTTTGGGCAAGGGCGGGTGCGCTCACGAGCGCGCCCAACGCCAACGCGCTGGCGATCCGCTTCCGTTCGGTTCGAGCGTAGTCGAGAACCGCCGCGCACCGTGTCTCGACTGCGCTCGACACGAACGGAGGGAAGGAGAATTTCATTTTCAGTACCGCGTCTCTAAGGTCCCGGTGACGGTGGCCGAACCATTGGCGGCAACCGGCACATGCCAGGCGGCGCTAGTGGGCTCGTTGCGCCGCGCCCT
>CAZLTO010000192.1:0-3479 GCA_964562475.1 uncultured Sphingobium sp.
TCAACGTCGGCGACCGCGTGTTCTTCGAGAGCGATCAGACCGACCTGAGCCCGCAGGCGATCGCGACGCTGGAGAAGCAGGCGCAGTGGCTGCAGACCTACAACCGTTATTCCTTCACCATCGAGGGCCATGCCGACGAGCGTGGTACCCGTGAATACAATATCGCGCTGGGCGCCCGCCGTGCCCAGTCGGTGCGGAGCTATCTGGCGTCGCGCGGCATCGACCCGAACCGCATGCGCACGATCTCCTACGGCAAGGAGCGCCCGGTCGCGGTCTGTAACGACATCTCCTGCTGGTCGCAGAATCGCCGCGCCGTCACCGTCCTTAACGCCGGCGCCTGAGCCTCGACCTTGCAAGATTCCAAAGCCGGCGCCTTCGGGCGCCGGTTTCATTTTGGCCGCTCCATCTCATCGGTGTTGTCGCCGTCGGCAGCTGCGGGCCGCGTTCACGGACACGTGCACGATCTGGCCGCCTGGATGAACGGTTCGGCGGTCCAGGACGCTTGCTTGTTCCGAAGGTGAAACTAAACCATACGGCGACAAGGAACCCGGATTCGCAAGCACCAGTCACAATTCCGGCGCACTCGCTATCTCAATGGGATCGGCTTTCGATGTCACGCGATTTTCGTCGTCAGGGCAAAATGTCATCCAGATTTTATAGTGCTGCCGGCGCCGCGGTGATTGCCGCGACGCTGGCTTTGTCCGTGCAGACCGCTGCCGCACAGATATCGTTCCCGTGGGAGCGGTCTCAGCAAGGCTCCCCGCAGGCCCAGCCGCAATCCGACGACGCCGATCTGGAGATGCGGATTCAGCGCCTCGAAAACCAGTTGCGGCAGCTCACCGGGCAGAACGAGGAATTGCAATATCGCAACCGCCAGCTCGAGGATCGGCTGCGGCAGCTCGGTGCCGCGCCGCCCGCACCGGGCGGACAGGCTCCGGTCGCGCAGCCCGGCGTGGCAGCGGCGCCGCCACCCGTTCAACCCCAGGGCCAGCAGGGCTACCCGCAGCAGGGGGCTCGCCAGCAGCAGGGCTATCCGCAGGCACAGCCCGGCTACGACCAGCAGCCCCAGATCGCTTCACCGGCTCCGATTGCGCAGGAGCCGGCGTCTCCGCAGGCGGGCAGCCGCCGCCGTGGCGACGCCTTCGACCCGACCCAGAATCCGAACGCTCCCGGCGCGCGGCGCGCGCTGGGCGGCGGCCAGATGCCGATTGGCAACGAAGCCCCGGTCGGTTTGCCCGGCGGACGAGCGCCTGGCGAGCCGCTCAATCTCGGTGGTGCGTCGCAGCCGTCGGCCACGGCAGGCCCGCCGCCGCGCGGCCCTGGCCCCGGCGCCAGCGCGTCGCTGACCACGCTGCCGCCGTCGGCCACATCCAAGGACGAGTTCGATCTCGGCATCGGCTACATGCAGCGCAAGGACTATGCGCTGGCCGAAGAGACGATGAAGAACTTCGGGCAGAAATATCCGAACGATCCGCTGGTTGCGGATTCGCAATATTGGCTCGGCGAGAGCTATTTCCAGCGCCAGCAATATCGCGACGCCGCGGAGGCCTTCCTCGGTGTCACCACCAAGTATGACAAATCGGGCAAGGCGCCCGACGCGCTGCTGCGGCTCGGCCAGTCGCTGGCGGCGCTGAAGGAAAAGGAAGCCGCCTGCGCGGCGCTCGGCGAAGTGACACGGAAATATCCGCGCGCCTCGGCCGGGGTCAAAGCCGCCGTCGACCGTGAGCAGAAGCGGGTCAAGTGCTAGAACGTCATGAAATCGGGTCCGCTATCGGGCCCGAATTCGGCTGACCATGCCATGTCCGACGATGACCATTCCCCGATCTCGGTCCAGCAAGCGAAGGCTCTGTTCGCGGACTGGAAGGCCGCGCCTGCGATCGTGCTGGCGGTTTCCGGCGGCCCCGATTCCCTGGCCTTGATGTGGCTGGCGGCCCGCTGGCGCCGCGCGCTTTCGCGCGGGCCGCAATTGATCGCCGTCACCGTCGATCACGGCTTGCGTCCCGAGGCGGCGCGCGAGGCGCGCGAGGTCAAGCGCCTCGCGGCTACGCTCGATCTGCCGCACCGCACGTTGCGCTGGCGCGGCGTCAAGCCGAAAGCAGGTCTGCCGGCCGCGGCGAGGGCGGCGCGCTATGGCCTGCTGGAGAAGGCGGCGCGATCGCGCGGCGCGACGCATATCTTCACCGCGCATACCCGTGACGATCAGGCCGAGACGCTTTTGATGCGCATGCTGCGGGGCAGCGGCATTGCCGGGCTTGCCGCCATGGCGCGCGAGACGCAACGCGAAGGCCTATGGCTGACGCGGCCCTTGCTGGACGTTCCAAAATCAAGGCTGGTCGCCACGCTTGCCAGGGCCAGGATCGCCTTTGCCGAAGATCCGTCCAACAGCGATCCGCGCTTTACGCGACCCAGGCTCCGCGCGTTGATGCCGGCTCTCGCCGAAGAGGGCGGGGACAGCCGAAACCTGGCGCGGCTCGCCGCGCGGCTGGCGCGCGCGAATGCCGCGATTGAAGTGCTGGTCGATGGCGCGGAGCGCTACCTCGCGCTGAGCGATGCTGGCGACGCGTCGCGCTTCGGGTTCGATGCCGCGGCGTTTGCCGGTCTCGCGGAGGAAGTCCGGCTACGGCTCCTGAAGCGCGCGATTGATCGCGTCGGCCATGAGGGCCCGGCGGAACTCGGCAAGATCGAAGCACTGTTGGCGGCATTGGACCGGGCGATGGCGGATGGCCAGCCACGGCTGAAGCAGACCCTTGCCGGAGCCGCGATCAGCCTGGTCGGTGGGCGAATCCATGTCGATCAGGCGCCGCGGCGCCGGGGCGGCAGGCCGTGAGCTGCCGCAGGATGGCGCAATATCCGCAATAATCGGCCGGGGAGCCTTAACCACCCCCCGAAAACCACGGATTCCGCACCATTTTTTTGACCCGCAAACACGCCAGGATGCGTTAAATAGTCCGGCGTGGTTCCCTTGGCATTGACCCGGACGCAACCTAGATTGGATGCAGAGGGACCGGGGATTCTCGCCTCACTACCGCAAGAGTTACCGCCAAGGACATAGGGCCGCGATCCGCGCGACCACGAAGGAAGATCGATGAACGCCAATCTGCGCAACTTCGCCCTCTGGGTCATCATTGTCTTGCTGCTGTTGGCATTGTTTACGCTTTTCCAGAATCCGGGTCAGCGCGCGTCCTCGCAGGACATCTCGTTCTCGCAGCTCTTGACCGAGGTCGACCAGAACCGTGTCCGCGACGTCGTGATCCAGGGGCCGGATATTCACGGCACCTTCACCAACGGCTCCTCGTTCCAGACCTACGCGCCCAACGATCCGACGCTCGTAAAGCGCCTCTATGACGGCAAGGTCCAGATCACCGCGAAGCCGCCCGGCGACAACGTGCCGTGGTTCGTGTCGCTGCTCGTCTCCTGGCTGCCCTTCATCGCGCTGATCGGCGTGTGGATCTTCCTGTCGCGCCAGATGCAGGGCGGCG
>CAZLTO010000193.1:0-3434 GCA_964562475.1 uncultured Sphingobium sp.
ATCCTGTCCAACCCGATCGGAAACAGATGCCCGGCCTCTATCAGCTCCAGCCCCTTGTTCATCATCGTCGCGCTGTCGATGCTGATCTTCGCGCCCATCGACCAATTCGGGTGACGGACCGCCTGTTCAGGTGTGACCCGCGCCATGTCCTCTGCCAGCATCATGCGAAAGGGTCCGCCGCTCGCCGTCAGGATGATGCGCCGGACATGTGCCAGGTCGCTACCCGCAAGACACTGGAAAATCGCATTATGCTCGCTGTCGACCGGAAGCAGGGTCGCGCCAGATGCGTGCACTGCCTCCATCATCAGCCCGCCGGCGGACACCAGCGACTCCTTGTTGGCGAGCGCCACCGTCTTGCCGCACTCCAGTGCAGCGAGGGTCGGCTCAAGTCCCGCGCAACCGACGATGGCGGCCATCGTCCAGTCCGCGCCCAGCCTGGCGGCGTCGACCAGCGCTTGCACGCCTGCTGCGGCTTCGACTCCCGAACCCGCGAGCGCCAGCTTCAAGGCATCATAATGGCTTTCATCCGCGATGACCGCGACCTGCGCTCCATGTTCGATGGCAAGCTGCGCCAGCCCTTGTGGGTCGCTGTTGGCGGTAAGGGCCAGAACCCGGTAGCCATCCGCGTCACGCCCGATGAGGTCAAGCGTCGAAGCGCCGATGGATCCGGTCGCGCCCAATATCGAAATGCTGCGGCATTCCGCGCTCATAGCAGCACCAGTTCCGTAAATGCGCCTGCGGCAATGGCGACGGGCAGCAGCCCGTCCAGCCTGTCGAACAACCCGCCATGCCCCGGTATCAATGTTCCGCTGTCCTTCACACCCGCGCGCCGCTTCATCCAGCTCTCGAAGAAATCCCCGCATTGCGCCAACACCGCCAAGGCCGCCCCGGCCAGCATCATTATGAACAACGTGTGCGGATAAAGCGCGATCACCTGCAGGATCGGATTTGGCCCGGAAACCATCTCCGATTTGGACTTTATGAACGCCACCAGCATCACCAGCACCGCATAGACCATGCCGCCATAAAGCCCCGCCCAGGTCTTCGAGGGGCTGATCGCGGGAGCAATCTTCGCACCGCCAAATTTGCGACCGGCTATATAGGCGCCGGTATCCGTCGCGATGACGACGAGGATGACTAGCCAGCGCAATTCCGGCGGGGATATCAGCAGGCCAAGGCAGGCTGCGCCGATATAAAGCACGCCGCTCGCAAGCCAGAGCAGGCGCTCGCCCCAGTTGGAGGTCATCTTTATGACAAGCCCCCCATATTCCCACAACAGACCCGCACCGATGATCCATATGAAAATGGCGAGCCAGTACCCGCCAACCCACAGAGCCGTGCCGGCCACCGCCACCATCACCAGAGCGGACGCGACCCGCGTCATAAGATCCGATTTCTGGGCGGGAGCGACTTGATCCGTCATCACAGCCCGCCGTAACGCCGTTCGCGGGCCGCGAAATTTTCCAGTGCGGCTTCCAGCGCCTTCCTGTCGAAATCGGGCCAGAGCAGGTCCGTGAAATAGAGCTCCGCATAGGCTGCCTGCCACAGCAGAAAGTTGGAAAGGCGCACCTCGCCCGACGTGCGGATCAGGAGATCGAGCGGCGGCAACCCTGCCGTATCCAGCTCCGCCTCGATGGTTTGCGGCGTAATCGGCCCTTTTTCCCCGGCCTTCGCTGCCGCCCGGGCAAGCTCATCCTGCGCGCCATAATTCAGCGCAATGACGAGCGTGCAGGCGGTGTTGTTCCTGGTCTTCTCCAGCGCGTGCTCGATCAGTTCCACCGCCTCGTCGTCAAATGCGCGGTAATCACCGATGATCTTGAGCCGGACTCCATTGCTATGAAACTCATCGAGATCGGCGCGGATAAAATGCTTCATCAGGCCGGTAAGGTCCGAAATCTCCTGCTCTGGCCGCTTCCAGTTTTCGGACGAGAAGGCATAGAGCGTCAGGCATTCCAGCCCCAGTTCCTGCGCTGCACGAACAATCTTGCGTACCGTATCGACACCAGCCTTGTGCCCGGCGGCGCGCGGCAGAAAGCGTTTCTTCGCCCAGCGGCCATTGCCATCCATGATGATAGCGACGTGGCGGGCGCCGTGTGCGGAACCCGAACTGGCATCAGCAGGAGCAGGCGAGGCTTTACTGGCCAAGGATTTCTTTTTCCTTGTGGGCCAACACCGCGTCGATATCCGCAATCGTGCTGTCGGTCAGCTTCTGGACTTCGGTTTCTGCGCGCTTGCGCTCGTCCTCGCTGATCTCGCCCTTCTTCTCATCAGCCTTGAGGTTGTCCATACCGTCGCGGCGGACATTGCGGACGGCGACGCGTGCCTTTTCCGCATATTGGCCTGCGAGTTTCGCCAGCTCCTTGCGGCGTTCCTCGGTAAGATCGGGGATCGGCAAGCGCAGCGTCTGGCCATCCGAGATCGGGTTGAGGCCAAGTCCCGCCGATCGGATCGCCTTTTCAACCGGCGTAACGTTGCTCTTGTCCCATACCTGCACGGAGAGCATCCGCGGTTCTGGCGTGGAGACGGTCGCCACCTGAGTAAGCGGCATGTGCGCGCCATAGACCTCGACCGTCACGGGATCGAGCAGCGCGACATTGGCGCGGCCGGTACGCAGGCCGGAAAGATCACCCTTTAGCGATTCCACCGCGCCCTTCATCCGCCGTTCCAGGTCCGCCTTGTCAAACTGGGCCATTTCGCTCTCCTTATAGTTTCAAATCAGGCCGCTTGCGGCTCCGCCACACCGACGATAGTCGCCACCCCATCGCCGCTCAGCACGCGAGCAAGATTGCCGGTTTCGCGGATATTGAACACCACGATCGGGATGTTGTTCTCGCGGCAGAGCGCCACGGCGGACGCATCCATGACCTTGAGATTATCATTCAATACCCGGTCAAAAGACACTGATTCATAACGCTTTGCTGAAGTTACCTTTTTGGGGTCCGCATCATAGACGCCGTCCACGCTTGTGCCCTTGTAGAGCGCATCGCAGCCCATCTCTGCAGCACGCAAGGCAGCTGCGGTATCGGTGGTGAAGAACGGATTGCCGGTGCCTGCCGCGAAGATGACGATCCGCCCTTTTTCCATATGGCGCACCGCGCGGCGGCGGATATAGGGCTCGCACACGGTTTCCATCGGGATGGCGGATTGCACGCGGGTCTGGTGGCCCATGCGCTCCAACGCATTCTGCACCGCGAGCGCGTTCATCACGGTGGCGAGCATACCCATATAATCGGCGCTGGTGCGGTCAAAGCCCTTGGCGGCGGCGGCAAGCCCACGGAAGATATTACCCCCACCCACCACCATGCAGATCTCGAACCCGGCTTCCTTGGCGGCGGCGACCTCGCCCGCGATGCGATCGACTGTCGCCGGATCGATCCCAAACGCGCCCTCACCCATCAGCACTTCACCGGAAAGTTTCAGCAATATGCGCTTGG
>CAZLTO010000194.1:0-2423 GCA_964562475.1 uncultured Sphingobium sp.
GAGGCGCGGCAGGTCGCGATGCTCGATCTTGCCCCCCTCGATGCCGCCAAGCGCGTACTGCAATGGGCGCAGAGCGCGCAACCGGGCGCGGAGAGCCAGCGCGTGATCGCCATGATGGGCGTTGCGCCGCGTGGCGACGATGCGGGCTTGCCGACACGTCTGGCGCTGGGTCAGCCGCAGCCTCAGGGTGCTGCGCCGGTTCAGATGGCGGAAGCGGCACCTGCGCCGTCAGTGCCTGCTGCTGCGAATGATTTCACGCCCTTACCGATCGAAGAGGCGGCTCCGGCTGTGGCTGCTGCCGCGCCGGTCAAGGTTGCCGAGGCCAGGCCCGTGGTTGCTGTTCCGGCTCCGGTCGCTGATCCGGCTGCGGCCCCTATTCCGGTTGCGCCTGTTGCTCCGGTTGCTCCGGCACCTGTGCAGGCAACAGCGGCGCAATGGGCCACTGCTTTGGAAGACAGCCCTGCTTCGGTTCCTGAGTTTATCCCGGCGCCGCGCACTGCTGCCAAGGTTGCGGTCGCCCTGCCACAGGTTGCCCCGGCCCCGGTGCCTGCGTTCAAGGCGCCATTTGTGCCTGCGCGTGCTCCGCTTGTGAAGGCGAACATTCCCGCCGTCCGCCCGGCCAGCATCTGGCAACCAGTCGATGCCGCGCGCGGTTCGGCCTGGGTGGTTCAGCTCGGCGCTTTCTCCAGCCCTCAGGCCGCCAAGGCGGCGTGGACGCAATATGTGCGTGGCAACGAAAAACTGGGCCTGTTCCCGCAGGTTGTTAGTCAGGCCAATGTGAACGGCGTCAATTTCCACCGCGTCGCCATCGCCGGCTTTGGCGATCGTGCCGGTGCGGACCGCGTGTGCGGCGCGATCCGCGCTGCGGGCGGCGCCTGCTTCGTGCGTCTGGGTGGAGCGGAAGCCACGCCGACGCGCTGGGCGCGCGCCAAAATCAAGGCGCCCGCACTGCTCGCGATGCGCTGAACCAGTTCTCCCCCACTGTTGGGGAGCCTCCGGGCTCCCCTTTTTTTATCGATAGAAGATTCCGCCCTTCATCAGGCGCCGGACGCGCCCCTGCACCGGCATCCTGTCGAACGGGGTATTGCCCGCCGCCGCCGCCATCCTGTCACTGTCGACGATCCACGGCGCATCGGGGTCTATGAAGATTACATCCGCCGGGCTTCGGCAAGCGAAGCTGCCCGCGTCTACGCCCAGTATCCGTGCCGGGTTGGCGGAGAGCATCCGCATCAGCGCGGTGATGCCGATCTGCCCGTCGCGCACCAGATTGAGCGCGAGCGCAAGCAAGGTCTCCGCGCCCGCGACACCCGGCGCGGCGTCTGCGAACGGCAGGCGCTTGTCCTCCGGCCCGCGCGGATCGTGGCTGGAGGTGATGACGTCGATTGTCCCGTCGGCAACAGCGGCCAGCGCAGCCTTGCGGTCATCCTCGCTGCGCAGCGGCGGCGAGAGGCGGGCGAAGGTGCGGTAGTCCGACACGGCGTTATCAGAGAGGAACAGATGCGAGGGCGATATGCCGCAGGTGACGCGCAGCCCTTCCTGTTTCGCCGCGCGGACAAGGTCGAACCCCGCCCTAGTGGTGACGATACGGAAATGGATTGCCGCGCCAGTCTCCCGCACCAGCGCGATGTCCCGCGCGATGGCCATCGCCTCGGCGCAGGCGGGCGCTGCCGCAAGGCCCAGCCGTGTCGCCGTCTCGCCATTAGTGGCGACCGCCTTGCCGGCGAGCCCCGAGTCCTCCGCGTGGGAGATGACGGTCAGCCCCAGCCCGCTCGCATAGGCAAGCACACGATACATCACGCCCGAGTCCGCGATCCAGCTCCGTCCGGTGCCGACCGCTTTCGCGCCCGCGCGCTGCATCAGCCCCATTTCGGCGAGTTCGCGGCCTTCCAGATTCTTGGTTGCCGCCGCGATCGGGTGGACCCAGAAATCGGGCTTGCCGTGGCGCGTCGCCTCGCGGATCAGGCCGACATCGTCAAGCGGAGAGGATTGATCGGGCATCAGCGCCGCGCGCGTGATGCCACCGAAATGGAAGGCGGGCTTGTCGGTCCTGAACACGCCGAGATCGACGAGGCCGGGCGCGACGACAAGGCCGGAGGCGTGCACACGCTCGGCGTCCGATGGGATGTCGATACTGCCACTGGCGAGGATGCGATCGCCCTCGACGAGGAGGGTGCCCAGAGAGGGGGCATCCAGCGCGGGGTCCGCAAGCAGCCCGCCGGTGATGGCGATTTTCTGGCCGCTCATGCCCTGCCCTCCGGGTTTATGTTGGTCGGGCTGTTCAAGTCCACCCCTCCACGCCCCGCGCCCCGCGCGTCAGGACATCGAGGCAGGCCATGCGCACTGCAACGCCCATCTCCACCTGCTCCGTGATCGCGGAGCGCACCGGGCGGTCCGTGGAGGCGGCCGACCACTACGTCCGGGCC
>CAZLTO010000194.1:2433-3408 GCA_964562475.1 uncultured Sphingobium sp.
TGCCTCGTGGCCCGGCTCTACCAGCTCGCGGACGACGTATGCTCCCGGCGTCAGGCCGTCAAATGCATGATATGCCCGTGGGGACGGGATGAACGCGCCCTCCATCCGCTCGTTCTGGAGGCGGAGCATCATCGCCACGTCAGCGCCATCGAGCGCGGCATCGAAATCGGTATACGGCGTCGCGCCCATGCACTCGACCTCGGCGGGCATCAAAGTCGGCGGGGCGACCGCGCGCACCTGCGCCCCCAGCGCGGCGAGGCTCAACATGTTGGAGCGCGCGACCCGGCTGTGCAGCACGTCGCCGCAGATGGTAACGACCTGGCCCTCGATATAGCCGCGCCGCCGCCGGATGGTGAGCGCATCGAGCAGCGCCTGCGTCGGGTGCTCATGCCAGCCATCGCCCGCATTCAGCACCGGGCAATCGACCTTGTCGGCGATAAGCTGCACCGCGCCCGAGCTGCCGTGGCGGATGACGATCACATCCGCGTGCATCGCGTTCAGCGTCACCGCCGTGTCGATAAGCGTCTCGCCCTTTTTGACGCTCGATGTCGCGGCGTGCATGTTGACCACATCCGCGCCGAGGCGCTTGCCCGCGATCTCGAAGGAGAGGAGCGTGCGGGTGCTGTTCTCGAAAAAGGCGTTGATCTGTGTGAGGCCCGCCAGCCGGTCGTCATGTTTCTGCGCCGCGCCGCGATTGACGCCGACCCAATGTTCCGCCTCATCGAGCAGGAAGCGGATTTCCCAGGGCTTCAGTTGCGCGATGCTGAGCAGATGGCGGTGTGGAAACATATCCTTGTCCCCGGAGTCGGCGGGGCGGGTCTGGCCTGAGGGCGCTTCGGTTTCGCTCGGCATGAGCCGGTGCCTTACGTCAGGAGGCAGGTGCGGTCAACGCATCAATCGCGCCTTGCAGGTTATAGCTCGCGGCGAGCTTGTCGACCAGCCCGCTGCGCCGGGCGCGGCTGGTGTCCGCCCCGG
>CAZLTO010000195.1:0-3368 GCA_964562475.1 uncultured Sphingobium sp.
TCCTGTTCTGGATTTGCCGCGGGAACGTGCCGTCTGCGATTTTGCGATATAGCGTCGGGCGGGAGAGGCCAGTGCGGGAAAGGACGGTCGGCAGGCGGAGAATGCGGTCGGTATTAGACATAGGGGAACCTTTCTTGCTGGCTGTTAACACTCCCCTCCGACACAGAATGAGCAGCCCCGATGACCTGCGCAAGAGCCTTTTCGGGGCACGGAAGCGCCAGCGCAGGCACGGCGGCAGATAAGTGTAGTAGGCTGGGGACGGTGCAGGATACGCAGGAAAGCGTGCGGTCGGTCGGACTGGCGAAGGGTCTGCGGTAGCTGGGATGATCGTTTTTCGAGGACTGTGACGGAAAGGGCACGCTCCCCGGTATCAACAACGCAAAACCTCGCCCGCTGCTGCGCCCTTCAGATCGTGATTCGCATTCCATAGCAGTTCCAGCCTGCGCCGGTCTGCCCGCCTGCGATTGCCCTGCATCGCAATGTGGCATGACGCAAGGGGCGAGGTACGAGAGTGCCGGTTTCGTTATTGACGTGGTGCTTCTTCGATCCTGATCGCGCAGGACACCGCCCCTTCTTTCTTTCCGGCCCGCTGGCGGCATTTCGCTATGACCTTTTCATTGTCCTGCCAGAGCCGGTATGCGGCGATGATGTCGCGCCACTGATCTGGGTTCGCCCCTTCCATCATCCGTGCGCCTGCCTCTCCGATGGACAGGCCGATGGTGCGCGCGGCCATGCGTTCGGGCCACTGCCATGACGCTGGCACTGATCGGGCGAACATGCCGGGCAGAAATGAACAGAGCATCATTCCGGCGAGCAGCGCGCCGCCGCCCACCCAGGCAAGGCGGTGGCGCTGCTCGTCGGCGGTGCGGGCGGTTTTGACTATCTGGCGCATATCGGCTGTGGCTTTATCGAGCCGGTCGCGCGCTTCAATTTGCGCAGCCTGATCGGTCCGTCGTGCCGACTGCGCGGCTGCATCAATCCGTTGCGCCAGTGATTCCGGCGTAACCTCAAGCGCTGGGCTGGCTGCCATCTGATGGATATCCCCGCCAATCTCACCAAGGGTGAGCGCGATCTTGCCCAGCGTGGCGCTATAGTCGGGCAGCACGATGTCGGCGCGTTCGGTTGCCAGTTGCTCAACCGCGCGGCGTAGCAACGCGACCTCGCCCCTAAGTTGTGCAAAAGCCTGAGCGGCTGGGTCGGGCTTCTGTTGCGGCTCGACGAGCGTCAGCAAGTCGATTTCCTTCTCATCATTATCGTGTTCCAATGGTTTCTCCTATCTGCTCATGCCAAGGCTGCGGCCGCGCTCCAGTCCAAGTGACTGGACAAGATCATGCGATATGCTGCTGCCGCGCTCGCGCATGGGCGGCAGCGACAGGTCCAGCTTGTGGGCGTGTTCGCGCAGCACCGATTCCATCTGCGGATCGCGCTCCAGACTTTTGGCCATGACTGCCATCTGCTCGCCGACCTTGCGCGCACCCTTGCTGTTACCATCGCGTTGCAACTCCTCGCGGTGCTGCTGCAACTGCTGCCAGCCTTCAACAAAGCGGTCGGCTTGGCTTTAGGGGTCGCTGCGGATTTCTGCTTCAAGCTGCATCGCCTGCATGGCGGTCTGGGTACGACCCCCAGCGGCCTCGTTAACAAGTTCGGGAGAGTGTTTGAATGCGCTCTTGAGATCATCGGCGGCATGGGGCCGGATGGCGTCCAGTCCCGCCCGTGCCTTGTCCAGTGCCTCCCGCTGATGCGGCAGCACCGGCAAGCCGCGACCTTTCATCTGCCTGATGTCGACAACAGCGCGGGCATAGCGTTCGACCGCACGGCGTGGGTCGGGGGCGGAGGCCCGCGCGGCAAGCGCCTGTTCTCGCTCTCCTTCCGGCCTGTGGGGTTCGGGACGGAAGTTTGCGAACATACCCGCTGCACGTTCGGGCGCTTCGACCTTGGGCCGGAACCCGTCGAACATGCACCGTACCTTTTCCGGCGCGATCTTATGCACGATCTCCGTAACCCGCTCGCGGAACGTAATCCCGCGCTGCTCGGCAAATATGCGGGCCGGGTCGCGTTCCTGCTTGGGGATATGATCGCTCGCCATGTCCTTGCCGCGCTCACGCGACAGGGGGCGCGCGAGTTTGCCTGCATCGGTAAAGTCGTCCTTGCCGTAATGGACAGCCAAGCCGTCGCGGTGGCGGGACAACCCGACATAGGCGCTATGGCTGTCCATGCCGGGTGTTACGAGAACATGGGTGCGGTCCACCGTCATGCCCTGCGCCTTATGGATGGTTGCGGCATAGCCATGATCGAAGCTGCTATAAGCTTTGAGGTCGAAGCCGACGCTGCGGCCATCATCAAGGC
This sequence comes from uncultured Sphingobium sp., assembly GCA_964562475.1. GTDB lineage: Bacteria > Pseudomonadota > Alphaproteobacteria > Sphingomonadales > Sphingomonadaceae > Sphingobium. The sequence continues at coordinate 2,347 of CAZLTO010000195.1, forward strand.
GCACGGACACAGATTTGTCATTGACCTGTTCTAGCGTTCCCAGCGTACCGTTCTTGACGCCAAGACCGCGCTCGTTCTTAAGGAACATCACACGGTCATTCTCGGCAAAGTTCCGGTCGCCGCGCTCGACTTTCAGCGGCACATTCTCGCCCAATTCGCCATTGGCGTGCAGCCGGTCACGGGCGGCGCTGTTCAGATCGCGCACTTCGTCATTGGTATGGGTGAGAATGATGCGGCTGGCGTCGGGATTAGACCGCCGTTCACCATCCCAGCGGTCGATCAATGTGCTTCGCGCCGCTTCGCGCGTGTCAGCAACATGGACCATTCCTTGCTCGCGATAGGAGGTGAGCGCCTCGCCGGTGCGCCCTGTGGCCAGATGGCGGGTGGCATCGCGCTGCCAGTCCTCACGCTGGCGGCGAATGTCGGTGATCTCGACGCTGCCGATCCGTTCGGCGATGGAGCGGAACGCGGCACCTGCCTCGATGGCCTGCAACTGTTGCGGGTCACCAACCAGCACGACTTTCGTACCTGCGTCAGCAGCATGGGTGAGGACGCGCTCCATCTGGCGTGTACCGACCATGCCAGCCTCGTCGATGACGAGAACGTCGCGCGCAGTCAGATGCTCACGGTCCGTGCTCCACTGATGTTCAAGGCTGGCGATAGTGCGTGACGCAATGCGGGAGCCGTTCTCCAGTCCCTCGGCTGCAATGCCAGACAGCGCCACGCCGCGAACATTGTAGCCAGCACTCTCCCACGCCTCGCGCGCAACGCCCAACATCGCGCTTTTGCCGGTCCCGGCATAGCCGACCACGACGCTCAAGCCTCGCGCTTCGGTTACATGTTCGAACGCCGCGCGCTGCTCACCGGATAGCGCCAGTCCGCGTCCCGCCGCACGGGTCAATGCGCTTGTCCGTTCCTTTTCATCCACTCGATGGCGCTCGCGCTCTGCCATCAATTCTGATGCACGCTGCAACCGCTGTTCGGCCTCGATCATATCGCGACTGGTGAAGCGCTCTTCGCCG
>CAZLTO010000196.1:0-3343 GCA_964562475.1 uncultured Sphingobium sp.
CTGTTCACGGGCAAGCTGGAAATGGACAACGGCTATCTGGTGGTCGAGAAGGGCGGTTCCAGAACCGCGATCCCCGGCGTGTTCGCGGCGGGAGACGTCGCCGATCAGGTCTATCGTCAGGCGGTTACGGCGGCGGGGATGGGCTGCATGGCGGCGCTGGATGCCGAGCGTTTCCTCGCCGAGGCGGAATTCGAGGCAGCGCAAGCCGCGGAGTAAGGATCAGGCGCGGCGCGCGGCGAGTTTCGCCTCGACGAAAGCCGTGAGAGAGCCGAAGGTCTCGAATGTTTCGCCGTCGACATCGTCATCGTCGATCACAATGCCGAAGCGGTCCTCGATCTCGGTCAGCAGTGTCGCGACGGCCATGGAGTCGAGCTCCGGCAGGGCGCCGAACAGCGGCGTTTCGGCATGGAGCTCGGTCGAATCCTTGAGCGACAACGTATCGCGCAGCGCCTGGCGCAGGCGAACCTCTATATCCGAATGATTCGCACCGATTTTGTGAGAATTGCCGCCCATCGGGGCGCCTCTACCCTCAACCGCGCCGCCCGACAAGCTGGGAAATACGGGTTTTGAGCGCGGGCAGCCATTGGAGGGGGCTTGAGGGGTTGAAACAGTCGAGCCGCAGCATCGGGCGGGCGCGCTCCATCCAGTCCCGCTTATAGGCGTTGTCGCCGGTGCCATAATCAATACGCGACACCCTCTCGATGTCGATCATATGCGCAAACATATGGTGGCTTAGCAGGGTGCCCGGGGAATGGGTGTCTTCATTTGTATCGTGCGCGATCTTGTGGATGCAGGCGGTTCCGCCCTCGATCGTCCACAGCTGGGCGGCGACGGCTCTTGCTCCGTCCCGCGTGATGCCAAGGCGCAGGGCGCCGCGGACCGCCGCTTCCTCGGCTATGGCGCGGACCATGTCGGGGAAGGTTTCGGGTTCTTTCCAGCTCGCTTCATAGACGTCGAGATACGCGCTCCAGAGCGTTTCGTTCAGCGTTCGATGAATCTCGTGATGATAGCGGGCGCTCTTGCCCTTGCGCCGCACCGAAGACCGCACCGCGCCGGGGCGCGCCTTCCAATACGCGGCGAAACTCCTGCCATTCATGTCCGCGATATGGTTGCTTCCCGCTGCGGTGAGGAGGGCGATCCACCCGGCTTGCGTGAAGGCGCGGCGGAGCAGGGCTGGCATATCGTCATTGTCGTCGATCAGCGGGTATAGGCTGATGCGGCCATGCGAGCGGCGCAGATCGGCTGCGATACGGGTCAGTAGCTGCATCTGGACATCGGGCTCATCCGCGCCACTGAAGATCGGCGCATAGGAGAAGCTGTAATAATTGGCCAGCGACGAGAGCCTGTCGTGCTCCTGCACCAGCGGTAGAATGGCGCTACCGCCGCCGATATGGGCGTCCGGCATCAATATGGATTCACTGGCGAAGCAATGGCGCGCGAGCATGTCGAACCATTCCACGCGCGCGAAGCCGTCCCCCTCGGCTGCCGCTTCCCTTGGCGGATGAATGTCTCTATCGCTCGGCATGGCGTCTGTATAATCGGAAAACGTGCAAATGCAGTTAAGTGAATTGCCGTTCCGGCCAATCGATCATCTGCCCGCCCTGGGCGCGGCGGAGGCAGTGGCGATTGCGGGCAAGGCTGGCTTGTTGACCTATGCGGAGCTGGAGCAGGCGGTTGGGCGGCTCGCGGGATGGCTCGCAGGGCTGGGTATCGCGCCGGGCGAGCGGGTGGCGAGCTGGGTGGCGAAGGGTCAGCTAGCGTGCCTGATGCCGCTCGCTGCGGCGCGGGCCGGGCTGATCCATGTGCCGATCAACCCGCTGCTGAAACGCGCGCAGGCGGCGCATATAGTGGCCGACAGCGGCGCGGCGCTGTTGATCGGGACGCAGGCGCGCCTCGCCAGCCTTGAGGCGGGCGATAGAGCCGCCGGATGTCATGTTATCCCGGAGGATGCCGCATTATCCGCATCTGCCGACGCCAGCTTTCTGCCTCCGGGCAATGCCGCGCCCGATGATCTCGCAGCTATCCTCTACACCTCGGGCTCGACCGGCAGGCCCAAGGGCGTGATGCTGAGTCATGCGAACCTGTGGCTGGGCGCGGTATCCGTGGCGGAGTATCTGCGCCTGACGGCTCAGGACCGGGTGCTTGCTGTGTTGCCGTTCAGCTTCGATTTTGGGCAGAACCAGCTGTTCTCGACATGGGCGGGGGGTGCAACCGTCGTCCCGCTCGACTATCTGACCGCGCGCGATGTGGTGAAGGCGGTGGAGCGCGAGGGGATTACCACGCTGGCAGGCGTTCCGCCGCTCTGGGTGCAGCTCACCGAAGCCGAATGGCCGCCTGAAACCGCCGCACGGATGAAGCGCATCACCAATAGCGGCGGGGCGCTCACAAGGGCGCTGATCGGGCGGTTGCGCGCGACATTTCCGCAAGCGGATATCTATCCGATGTATGGCCTCACCGAAGCCTTCCGCTCCACCTATCTGCCGCCCGAGCTGGTCGCCACCCACCCGGAGAGCATGGGCCGCGCGATCCCGCATGCCGAAATCCTTGTCTGCCACCCGGACGGCAGCCTGACGGACGACGATGAGCCCGGCGAGCTGGTGCATTGCGGGCCTTTGGTGGCGCAAGGCTATTGGAACGATCCGATCCGCACGGCGGAGCGCTTTCGTCCGGCGCCTCCGTCCTCCAGCTATGATGGCTCGGCGGTGTGGTCCGGCGATACGGTGCGGCGGGATAGTGCGGGCCTGCTGTATTTCGTTGCGCGTGAGGATGCGATGATCAAGTCCGCCGGCAACCGCATCAGCCCGACCGAGGTCGAGGAAGCGGCGCAGTCCGTGAGCGGCGTGGCCGAGGCGGTGGCGCTCGGCGTGCCGGACGCGCGGCTGGGGCAGGCGGTGCTGCTGCTGGTGCGCCTGTCAGGCGATCAGGCTGCGGTGCTGGATGCGCTGCGCGACCATTTGAAGAGGGAATTGCCGAACTTCATGATGCCCGCCGAGATTCGTGTCGTGGAAGAATTCCCGCGCAACCCCAATGGCAAGATCGACCGCGTCGAACTGTCTAACAACTGGTGCGCGATGACCGAAGGGCAGTCCGCATGAAGCCGATGGGGCCGATCCCGCCGTGGTTCGAGGCCGAAGACGGCATGCTGTTGATCGGCGGTTGCGGCGCGGCGGCGCTTGTCGACGAGGCGGGCGATACGCCGCTGTTCGTCTATGACATGGGCGTGGTGCGCGCGAAGATCGCGCTGTTGCGCGAGGCGATGCCGGACGGGCTGCATCTTCATTATGCGATGAAGGCCAATCCTTATGCGCCGCTGCTGTCGGCAATCGAAGAGTTGGTCGACGGG
>CAZLTO010000197.1:0-3317 GCA_964562475.1 uncultured Sphingobium sp.
GATCGTGACCACGTTCATCTTGTAGATCTCGTGGAACTCGGTCGCCTCGGTGGCGGCGGTGCCGGTCATGCCCGAAAGCTTGGGATACATGCGGAAATAATTCTGGAAGGTGATCGAGGCGAGCGTCTGGTTCTCCGGCTCGATCTGAACGCCTTCCTTGGCCTCGACCGCCTGATGCAGACCATCAGACCAACGGCGTCCATCCATCATCCGGCCCGTGAACTCGTCGATGATGATGACCTTGTCGTCCTTCACGATATAATCAATGTCGCGCTTGAACATCATGTTCGCGCGCAGCGCCTGATTGACGTGGTGGACGACCTGCGTATTCTCGAAGTCGTAGAGGTTGCTGCCCTGAAGCAGCCCCGCACTCTCCAGCAGCCGCTCGATATTCTCGGTGCCGTCCTCGGTCAGCACGATGTTGCGCTGCTTCTCATCCTTCTCATAATCGCTCTCGCCGAGCTGCTTCACGAGCGTATCGACCGCCATATAGAGCTCGGATTTGTCATCGGTCGGGCCGGAGATGATGAGCGGCGTGCGCGCCTCGTCGATCAGGATCGAGTCCACCTCGTCGACGATCGCGTAGTTGAAAGGCCGCTGCACCATCTGCGCGCGGTCATATTTCATGTTGTCGCGCAAGTAATCGAAGCCCAGCTCGTTGTTGGTCGCGTAGGTGATGTCCGCTTCATAGGCCGCGCGCCGCTCGTCCTCGCGCAGATTGGGTACGATCACGCCTGTGGTGAGACCGAGGAAGCGATAGATCTGGCCCATCCATTCGCAGTCGCGCCTAGCTAGATAGTCGTTCACGGTGACGACATGAACGCCCTTGCCTTCCAGCGCGTTGAGATAGGTCGCGAGCGTCGCAACCAGCGTCTTGCCCTCGCCGGTGCGCATTTCCGCGATCTCGCCGCGATGGAGCACGATGCCGCCGATCATCTGCACATCGAAATGGCGCATGCCGAGCACGCGCTTGCTCGCCTCGCGCACGGTGGCGAAGGCTTCGGGCAGCAGATCGTCAAGGCTTTCGCCCGCGCCCAGCCGCTCGCGGAACTTGGCCGTCTGATCACGCAGTTCATCATCGGTGAGCGCCGATATGCTGGGCTCGAAGGCCGCGATCTGGGCGACTATCTTGCCCATCGACTTCACATAGCGATCATTGGACGAACCGAAGAGCGATTTGGCGAGCGCGCCGAGCATGAAACTATCCTGACTGATCCGGTGCCGCGCCCCTGACGGGGCACGCGCACAAATACCGCCGCGATGTAGGATTGAGGCGCCGCGAAGTCAATCGAAGGCGGGTGTTATGGTGCCAGTTTGCGGAGGATGCGTTGAACTACCCAGCCTGATGTAGATACCGATGTTCCGCTCGCGTTTGTTGTAGGCACGAAATATTGCTCGGTGCTGCGATAACAATAATTATCGAAAATGAGCTTTTCGCTACCCCGCTGCCGCTCAGCTGCACATTGGGCCATTTTGCCTGTAGGATCGACCACAAAATGAAAAACCAGCAGTGAGCGCGTTTCATAGCCCGGCTTATCTATCACAAGCCGGTCTTTTGCTGCCTCCGTCAGCACCAGGGAATGTTCCATATCTACCTGGACGAGCGGCGCATTGCCGTAGCCTCGCATCTCGAGCGCTACCAATTGCGGAATAGAATCAGTATTCGGGCATTGATCCTCGGAGGTTTTCTCATCCGGCTCTTTGATTTTGATGGCGCAATCGGTGACAATCCCAAGATTATTTATCGTAAGTGTCTCAATTCCTGTGCCTTCGATTAAAGGGTGGGGATCAGTATAAGGTATCTTCCATACGAACCTGCTCGTCCAGACATCGACAACGGCTTTGCCCTTCGCGTCTTTCGCAGGCACGAAAATGCCCCGTCTGCTTATGAGCTCGCAGGCGGCATCATCCAATATCTGAAAGTTGCTGCTGGAGGTGATCTGGCAATGGCTGACTTTTCCGGTCGTATCCACAAACAGCCGGATTCCGACTTTCCCTTCAAGGCCCATTCTGAGCGCCGCTACGGGATAGTCGTCGGAAGTCACCCATGAACCGGGGCTTGCGGAAGGCGCCGCCCTCACCTTGGGCGTGGGAGGCAGCGGCGGAGCCGGCTTCGGCGGCGGAGGCGGGGCGATAACGGGCATCGGCGCTTCAATCGGCGCGGCCTTGGGGATGTCTGCATGAGCACTGCCGACAGTCATTGCCAGCGCGGCCAGCATCACAACGCCACGGATCATATCACCCCCTCAAAGCTTCCCCCGCCCTTTGGTGCCATCCCGCTCCGCGACAGACAAGCGCGATGTTGACCGCGCCTGCAAATCCGCTAATCGCGATCCTCATGGAACGTTCGCCCCTCGCCCCCGCCGCCTTTCCCGATCTTCCCGCCATAAAGGGCGTGACCCTTCGCGTGGCGCGCGCGCAGTATAAGGCGTGGGACCGCTGCGACCTCACTTATGCGGATCTGGCCGAAGGCACGGCGGTCGCGGGCGTCACCACGAAGAATCTGTGCTGCTCCAGCGAGGTCGAGCTGTGCCGTGAGGGCATCAAGGGCGGCCGTGCCCGCGCGCTGGTCGTCAATGCGGGCAACAGCAATGCCTTCACCGGCTATCGCGGGCGCGAGGCGGTCGAGCAGATCATGGGCCAGGTCGCGGCGCATTTGGGCTGCGCGGCGAGCGAGGTATTCGTCTCATCCACTGGCGTCATCGGCGTGCCGCTGCCCAAGGACAAGGCCCGCGCGGGCGTGGAGGCGGCGCTCACCGCCGCGCCCTGCTCATGGCAAGACGCCGCACTAACCATCGGCACCACGGACACCTTCCCCAAGGGCGCTTGCAGCAGCGCGATGATCGGAGGCACCAGAGTCACGCTCTCCGGCATCATCAAGGGCTCAGGCATGATCGCGCCTGACATGGCGACGATGCTCGGCTATATCTTCACCGATGCCGCGATCGAACCCGCGCTTTTGCAAGAGATGCTGAACGAGGCCAATGCGAAGAGCTATAGCTGCATCACCGTCGATGGCGATACGTCGACCTCGGACACCGTCCTAGTGTTCGCCACCGGTAAGGCGGGCAATGCGCCGCTCATCACGCGCGACAGCCCCGGAGGTGATGCCTTCCAGGCCGCACTGACCGATATCTGCACCCAGCTCGCGCATCTGGTGGTGAAGGATGGCGAAGGCGCGCAGAAATTCATCGAGATCCGCGTGACCGGCGCGGTATCCGACGAAAGCGCCCGCCGCATCGGCCTCTCGATCGCCAACTCCCCGCTGGTCAAGACCGCCATCGCCGGCGAGGACGCCAACTGGGGCCGCGTGGTGA
>CAZLTO010000198.1:0-3307 GCA_964562475.1 uncultured Sphingobium sp.
GGGGGGGTGGCGGGGGTCCTGGGGCTGGGGGAAGGGCTCAGGACGCTGACTGGGAGGGGGGCGGTTGCAATGTCGCCCAAGGCGGGCGCGCATGGCGAGTTGTGTGGCTTGCTGGCGATCCGTGCGGCGCTGGAGGCACGGGGTGATGCACGTAAGGTGATCCTCGTGCCGGAAAGCGCGCACGGCACCAATCCGGCGACGGCGGCCTTTTGTGGCTATACGGTTGAGGATATTCCGGCAACGGTGGAAGGGCGCGTGGACCTTGCGGCGCTGGAGGCGCGCCTCGGCCCAGATGTCGCGGCGGTGATGATCACCAACCCCAACACCTGCGGCCTGTTCGAGCGGGACATGAAGAAGATCGCCGACGCCGTCCATGCGGCGGGCGCGTTCGTCTATTGCGATGGCGCGAATTTCAACGCCATCGTTGGTCGCGTGCGTCCTGGAGACCTCGGCGTCGACGCGATGCACATCAACCTGCACAAGACCTTCTCGACGCCGCATGGTGGTGGCGGGCCGGGCAGTGGGCCTGTGGTGTTGAGCGAGGCGCTGGCGCCTTTTGCACCGTTGCCGATCGTCGAAAAGGATGCAGATGGAATATTCCACCTGATCGAGGAAGAAACGGCGGGGCAGGACCACGCGCAGAACTTTGGCCGCATGGTCGCGTTCCACGGGCAGATGGGCATGTTCACCCGCGCACTCGCCTATATTCTCTCCCATGGCGCAGACGGCCTGCGGCAGGTGGCGGAAGATGCGGTCCTCAATGCCAATTATATCCTGCGTTCGCTCGAAGACGTACTCGACGCGCCCTTCGGCGCCAGCGGGCCGTGCATGCATGAGGCGCTGTTCTCCGACAAGGGCGTGGCCGAGGGCTTCTCAACGCTCGACATCGCCAAAGGGCTGATCGACGAGGGCTATCACCCGATGACGATGTATTTCCCGCTGGTGGTGCATGGCGCGATGCTGATCGAGCCGACCGAAACGGAGAGCAAGGCTGCGCTGGATCAGTTTATCCTAGCACTGCGTTCGGTCGCGGTGCGGGCGAAGACAGGCGACGAGGCGTTGAAAGGCGCACCGTGGTTTGCGCCGCGCCGGAGGCTCGACGAGACGCTGGCGGCGCGCAAGCCCAGGCTGGTGTGGGAAGAAACGGCGCTGGCGGAAGCGGCGGAGTGAGCGAGCGCCCCTGGTTCGCAGGTGAGGCCATCCATCCGGGTGGAGATACAGCGAAGCGCCATGCACCTGCGACGCTGCGCAATCGTGATGCCATTGCCGATGTGTTGTCGCGCGAGTTGCCTGCCTCCGGTATGGTGCTGGAGGTGGCGAGCGGCTCGGGCGAGCATATCATCCATTTCGCGGGCCGCTTTCCGGCGCTCAACTGGCAGCCTTCCGACCCCGATCCGATTGCGCGCAGGTCGACTGCGGCGTGGATCGAGGACGCTGCGCTTTCCAACATCCTGCCTCCGATTGACATTGACACATCCACACCAGATTGGCCGATAGGAGCTACCGCAGCTATAGTATGCATCAACATGACACATATTGCGCCATGGGTGGCAACATTAGGTCTCTTTGCGGGCGCAGCGCGGCTGCTGGAGCACGGTGCGCCGCTAATTCTTTATGGTCCATTCCTGAAAGCCGATAGTGAGACCGCGCCCAGCAACATCGCTTTCGATGCCCAGTTGCGTTCGCGAGATTCTGCCTATGGATTGCGTGCTGTTGAGGATATTGATCGGTTAGCTGAAGCCCATGGTTTTGTGCGCACCGCCTGCCACAGCATGCCCGCTAACAATCTTACTCTAGTCTATAGGATCAATTGACCGAAACTTCCCGGTCGACGGATTGCCGGTGGTGAATCTGCTCGCGCCACAGAATATAGAGGCAACTGCTTGCAATGATAGCCGCGCCCCACCAGGTCGATGACCCGGGCCAGCTCTGCCAGATCAGCCAGCCCAGCGCGGTGGACCACAGCAGACTGGAATAATCCATCGGCAGGACCAGTGATACTGGTCCCCAGCGCAGTGCAGCGGTCATCAGTAACTGGGCAATTCCTCCGAAAAAGCCCATCACCAACAATATGCCCCAGGTCTCTATATCATGCATCTGGCCGAACCACAGCATCGCCAGCCCCAGAAAAGGCAGAGGCAGCAGCGTGAAATAGAATACGACGACAGTAGGTTGCTCGGTCTTGCCGATTTGGCGGAGCACGAGCGAGACACCGGCGGTAACAACCGCCGCCCCTATGGCGACCCCAACGCCGAATGTTGTCACACCCTCATGATGCCCCGGTCCGACGATAATCAAAACCCCTAGGAAGCCGACGCAAACCGCTGCCCAGCGATGAATGCCAGGACGTTCGCCCAGCAAAAATACCGAAAGGAGTGTAGCGAAGATTGGCATGGTGAAACCAATGGTCGTGGCTTCTGCCAGTGGTAGCAGGATATACCCACCGAAATTCAGTATCATGCCAAAAGTGCCGAGTGCCGAGCGGCTAATATGCAAGCCGATATGGCGAGTCCTCAGTGCTCCCAGCCCCGGTCCCATCATAACTCCTGTGAGGGCGACGGGCATTGCGAGCAACTGACGATAAAACAGACTCTCGACAATATGGACACCGCGTTCGCTCGCCCCTTTTACGCAGGCAAACATGATCGAAACGGCAAGCATCGACAGCAACCGCATGGTAATCGCAAGAAACGGACGCGTTTCGTGATGCTGGTTGGTTGCAGGGGAAGCGGCGGGCATGAACCCGCTTTAGCGCGGTCTCACTCTAGTGCAATCTCTTACAGGCAGGCTTCCAGCATCGCCTGATCGAAGCCGAAGCCGCGCGCTTTCTCCAGCGTGTAGGGGCGTAGACCCATCGAGCGATATTCGCCGATTATCTTGCCGTTGGTATCTTCGGATTGATATTCGAACTTGAAAAGTTCCTGCGTCACGATCACTTCGCCTTCCATGCCAATCACTTCAGTGATGTTGGTGACGCGGCGCGAGCCGTCACGCAGGCGCTTCACCTGCACGATGAGATCAACCGAGTCGGCGATCTGCTTGGAAATCGCTTCCTTCGGGATCTTGATGTCGCCCATCAGGATCATGTTTTCCATACGGCCCAGGCACTCGCGCGGGCTGTTGGAGTGGAGCGTACACATGGAACCGTCATGGCCGGTGTTCATCGCGGCGAGGAGGTCAAAGCACTCCGCGCCACGAATTTCGCCGAGTATGATACGGTCCGGGCGCATACGCAGCGCGTTCTTGACGAGGTCGCCGATGGTAATCGCGCCTTGACCCTCAAGGTTGGCCGGGCGGGTTTCCAGCG
>CAZLTO010000199.1:0-3295 GCA_964562475.1 uncultured Sphingobium sp.
CGACGAGCTCGAACTGTCGGTTCGTTCGGCGAACTGCCTGAAGAACGACAACATCATCTACATCGGCGATCTGGTCCAGAAGACCGAGGCCGAGATGCTGCGCACGCCGAACTTCGGCCGCAAGTCGCTGAACGAGATCAAGGAAGTATTGAGCTCGATGGGTCTGCGCCTCGGCATGGACATCCCCGGCTGGCCGCCGGAGAATATCGAGGAAATGGCCAAGAAGCTCGAACAGGAGCTCATGGGCTAACCCATTCTCGCCAGCCCATGCGGCTGGCGAAACCGGAGCTTGGGTCGCGCTCCTTATCTGCGGCCCGGATCGGGATACCTCATACGGTCCCCTTACGAACGAAGGATATGAAATATGCGTCATAAGGTAGGACATCGCAAACTTCAGCGCGCCTCGGGCCACCGCACCGCGCTGCTGCGCAACCTTGCGGCTTCCCTCATCAAGCATGAGCAGATCACGACAGGCGTTGCGAAGGCGAAGGAACTGCGCCCCTATGTCGAGAAGCTGATCACGCTGGCGAAGCGCGGTGGCCTTTCCAACCGCCGTCTGGCGCAGGCGCGCCTGCAGGACGACGCGCAGCTCACCAAGCTGTTCGAGGTGCTGGCGGAGCGCTACAAGGGCCGCAACGGCGGCTATACCCGCATCATCAAGGCCGGTTTCCGCGCCTCCGACGCCGCGCCGATCGCGGTGATCGAGCTGGTGGACCGCGATGTAGACGCCAAGGGCCAGGATAGCGGCCCGGTCCAGACCGCCGACATGGACGAGATGGCAGCGGCGTAAACATTTGTCTCAACCGGGCTTTGCCCGTTGATAAGACTTCACAAACGGGTCGTCCGGCAATAGGCTGGGCGGCCCGTTTCCTATTGTCGGATGGGAAACGTGACAGCCATATCCATGCAAGGGAGGGACTGTGGCGCGGAGAGGAGTTTGGGCTGCGTTGGCGGCTGTGATGGCGCTGTTCGCTGCGAGCGCGCCTGCCAGCGAGCCTGGCGCTCTGCCGCTAACCGCCTTGCGTGCCGACAGACAGGACCCCATGCCCGCCTTTTCCTATCCCCCCACCCGCGCGCTGCCGCTTGTCGAGGAAAAATTCGGGCAGCAGGTCGCCGATCCCTATCGCTGGCTTGAGAATGACGTGCGGACCGACCGCGAGGTGGAGCAGTGGGTCGCCGCTGAGAACAAGGTAACGAACGCCTATCTCGATACGCTGCCGGGGCGCGACATATTGAAGGCGCGGATGCGCACCTTGTTCGACTATGAACGTTACTCGGTGCCGAAGAAGGCAGGCGGACGCTATTTCTACACCTTCAACAGCGGCCTTCAGAACCAGTCTCCGCTCTATGTGCGAGACGGTGTCATGGGGCATGGCCGATTGCTGATCGATCCCAATGCATGGGCCAAAGATGGCGCAACCGCGCTCGCCGAATGGGAGGCCGCGCCCGATGGCAGGCATCTCGTCTATGCGGTGCAGGATGGCGGCAGCGACTGGCGCACGCTGCATGTGCTCGACGTGACCAGCGGCGCGGCGCTCGGCGACAAGGTCGAGTGGGTCAAATTCTCCCGCCTCGAATGGGACAAGGCAGGCGAGGGCTTCTTCTATTCGCGCTTCCCTGCGCCCGAGCAGGGCCGGGAATATCTGAACGCGGATTTGAACAACGCGGTCTATTATCACCGCCTCGGAACCGATCAGGCGGCGGACCGGCTGGTCTACAGCACGCCCGAGAAGCCCAAATGGAACCACTCGGCACAAGTGACCGACGACGGGCAATGGCTGGTCATCACCACGTCGGAAGGGACGGACCCGCGCTTCCAGATCGTCGCGATCAACCTCTCGGACCCCAAATGGAAGCCGCGCACCCTCGTTTCGGGTATGGAGAATGAGTGGAAGCTCGTCGGCAGTATCGGCAGCCGCATGTGGTTCGTCACCGATCTCGGCGCGCCGCGTTCGCGCCTTGTGACGCTGGATGCCGCCCGTCGCGCGCGCGCGCCGGTGGAGATCGTGCCGCAGCGGGTGGATACGCTCGCGGGCGCGTCGATGGTCGGGCGGCGAATCATCCTTGCCTATATGAGCAAGGCGCAGTCGGTTGCGGAGATGGTGGAGATGGATGGCAGGCCGGTCGGCGCCGTTCCGCTCCCCGGCATCGGCACTGCGGCGGGTTTCGGCGGCAAGGCGGGCGACCCGGAGACCTTCTTCAGCTTCTCCGGCTTCACCACGCCCGGCACTATCTACCGCTTCAACACGGATACGCAGGCCGCGGAGGAGTTCGCGCGCCCGCGCCTCGCCTTCAACCCGGACGATTATGACGAGGAGCAGCTTTTCTACCCCTCGAAGGATGGCACCAAGGTGCCGATGTTCGTCGTGCGCAAGAAAAGCCTCGCGGCCAGCCTGACGCCAGCGCCGACGCTGCTCTACGGCTATGGCGGCTTCAACATCTCGCTGCTGCCCGGCTATTCCGCGACGCGGATGGCGTGGCTGGAGCAGGGCGGGGTGATCGCGGTGGCGAATCTGCGTGGAGGCGGTGAGTTTGGTCGCGAATGGCATGAGGCGGGGCGCCTCGCCAACAAGCAGAATGTATTCGATGATTTCATCGCCGCGGGCGAATATCTGATCGACAATGGCTACACGGGTAAAAACCAGCTCGCGATCGAGGGGCGTTCCAACGGCGGGCTGCTGGTCGGCGCGGTGGTCAACCAGCGGCCGGACCTGTTCGCCGCCGCGTTGCCCGCTGTGGGCGTGATGGACATGCTGCGTTTCGACAAGTTCACCGCCGGGCGCTATTGGGTGGATGATTATGGCTACCCGGACCGCGAGGCGGACTTCAACATCCTGCGTGGCTATTCGCCCTATCATAATATCCGCAGCGGAACGGATTATCCCGCGATCCTCGTGACGACCGCCGATACGGATGACCGCGTTGTGCCGGGCCACAGCTTCAAATATGCGGCGGCGTTGCAGGCGGCAAAGATCGGAGACAAGCCTCACCTCATCCGCATCGAGACACGCGCCGGGCATGGCTCCGGCAAGCCGACCGACAAGCTGATCGAGGAATATGCCGACAGCTACGCCTTCCTCGCACGCTGGACCGGGCTGGAGATCACGCCGCAATAACCGAATTGAGCGCGCGGGCTGGACAGGCGCGGACGCCCGCTTTATCGGCGGATCATGACAGGCCAGCACCACGAATCCATCCTCATCGTCGACTTCGGCAGCCAGGTTACGCAACCCATCGCGCGGCCCGTGCGACAGGCCGGCCACTGTTTCTCAAGCGCTCCCTTCACGCAGGCCCG
>CAZLTO010000200.1:0-3219 GCA_964562475.1 uncultured Sphingobium sp.
TTTTTACAGCTATGGGGACGCGAGCCTGTTGCTGCCGGGCGGGTAAGGCGGGTTGGAAATAGTAAGTACGGCCCGGATGAACCAAAAACTGCTCTAACTGTCCGAAATAGAGACAATCATGACGTGCATATTACACATGCTGTTCGGATAATGACACGAAAGAGTCGCATACTAGCAGTATCATAATGATATCTTGGTGTATTCGAGGATATAGTGTGAAAAAATCTGTTGCGAATCTGGTATCGGTGGCGGTATTCGCCTTATCATTTCAAGTGACTGGTGTTTGGGCTGCGGTTGTTTCCGGCAGTATTACTGGTGGTACCGTAAAAGGATCGAGCAATATCATCATTCTCGATCCGACGACTTCGTCGTTTGCTGTAGGCAACAATAATTTTGACACGAAGAACCTTTATGTATTCAACGAACGGCAGAATTTCAAACTGCTCTCCGATCTCACACCCGATGTTGGCAGCACGATTACTGCCGGAACCTATATCAGCAGCCATCTGATAGTTTTCGACCCGTTGCGGCTTGAGACTGTCAAGGCGACCATATCCTTTGATCAAGCTATACTTGGTTTTGCCCGCAAAGACACGACGCTGATTGCCACCAATTTTCTTGGTGCTCCGTCCGTTACGTATAATACGCCCACCCTGTTCGGTCTGGAACCGGGCGAGGATTTTCTGACCCTAGGGAAGCCTGATGCCAACTCGGTCAAAATCAACCTCTTAAAAGCTGGTGTGAACGGCGACATGTTCCGGGTGTTTACGCTGGGCGCATCGCCCTCGGGCGTGCCGGAGCCGATGACCTGGGCCTATTTGCTCGCCGGGTTCGGAATGTGCGGGGCGGTTATGCGCTCTGCGCGGACGCGAAGCCTGAGCCGGAAACTGACAGAAGCCTGAGATAGAGCAAGCTGTATCGCCGATCATTTCAGCTTTGGTTGTGCGAGCCTTCTGATCCCTTAGGCCAGTGCCACGCGCGCCTGTGCGATGAGCTGTTGGTAGAGATCGCGCGCTGCCGCTGCCCCGTCGCTGATGTCTGGCGCTGACCGCTCCGGCAGTGCGCGGATTTCCTGCAATGGGGCCGCGTCGATGCCGATACGCCGGGCGATGGTGGGCCACAGCGACGGATCGCGCGCCAGATCGTCCGAGGGGATGAGCAGCACATTCTGCCCCTCCTGCGCGGCGGCGAGCAATGCGCGGTGCGCGGAAACCCAGCGCGCCAGCCAGTAATCGGGCGTGTCCGGGTCTCCCGTCACCTGCTCCTCACCCCAGACGAACGGTCGATGCGTGGCGCCGAATTCATGATGGCCGAGCCACTGCATATAATGCTGCGTGAAGCTGTCGGCTTGCCTGAAGCGGCGATGCTGGCCGAGCAGGCTCAGCGCGTGGCTGACAGGATCGCGCACCGGCAGCAGAAACAGCGCCTGCGGCATTGCCTTCGCCAGTGCGGGCAGGCGCAGGATCATATTGTTGTTCTTGGAGAGATAGCGGGCCTTGCCGGTACGCAGCAGCACCAGGCGGATGAGGTCACGATAGCCCGCGATCAGGTCTTTCTTCGGCTTGTGCGGGATCAGCCGGTCCTTGAGAATATAGTGCTCGCCCGCAAAGATGCGCCAATAGACCTCGTCCAGCGCTTCGGGGCTATGATAATCGACCGCGATGCCGTCGCCATGCGCGCGCTCCTTCTTCTCCCCAGCCTCAGTCCCCCGGCCCGACATTTTGCGCCACAGATTGGGTGCGAGCACGAACGGCATGTCGGCATAAGTGAGCGAGCCGAATGCGCCGGAACCGTGGATCTCGCGCATCAGGATGGTCGTGCCTGCGCGGGCGAGGCCGCAGACGAACACATGATTGCCATCGTCAGCCGGGGCGGCCTTGAGGAACATGCCGCGTTCGATGTCGTGGACCATCTCCGCGCGCATCAGCGAGGCGAGCGCCAGCCGGTGCAGCAGCCTGTCTGAAAAGGAATAGTCAGACATGCACGAACTTGAGGCGGATGAAGATATAGGCCAGCGACACACCGCACAGCAGCGCGATGGCGGCTGGCGTCATCAGCAGCTCAAGCCACATCGCAAAGCCGCCGCTTGCCGCAAGGCCGATCAGCGCGACAGGCGCAATCGCGACGCAGAGCAGCACGAAGAACAGGATCGAGCAGCGCGCCATCTGCACGGAATATGTGGGGAGCACGCGCTCCTTCCAGTGATCCGATATCCGTTTGCTGGCGATGGTGGACATGGATTTGCGCGATGCCCTGCCGAGGCCGTGAAACTGCTGCATCAACGGCAGACGCAGCAGCAATTCGCTCGCCGCAATCGCGGCTATGCTCAATAATATACCATTATATAGGGTCATAGTCGTGTTGCCCTGCCCATATTCATTGCACATGCCCTTCGCCGGTGAGCATTCTGGCTGTTATGAGACATGCCACGGGGCTTGTCACGGCCATCAACCATTAATTTGTTGCAACGGCGAGATGAGGAATCGCCGCCCTTTACTGTCCCGAAATGAGACATACGCAGCATTGGGTTAACAGTTTGTCAATTCTCTGTGCCCATAGCTAACGCTGGGACGTGGAGAAGCCTTTGCGCAACATAGGCACGAAAATACTGGCGCTCTTCGCAAGGGTGCGTTCGAGGGAAGCCGATATACGGCGGCCGCTCGTCGAGAGCCTGTACGCATCGCCCACATCCCTCGCCATTGGTGCACTTTCCGGATTTCTCCTCAGCATCGCGATCGCGCACATATCGCATGACCCGGTGATGACGGGGTGCGCGGTCATCATCTCGCTAATTGCGGTGATGCGCACGATCTCGGCGATCTTCTATTACCGCAAGCTCAAGAGCGGCATCGCGCGCGACTATCGCGGGTTGGAGCTCGCCTATGAGCTTGGCGCGTGGAGCTTTGCGGCGATGCTGGGCGTCCTAGCGCTGGTCACGCTGCTGCGCAGTGACGATCCCGCCATCCATCTGCTTTCGGTTGCGCTGGCGACCGGCTATGGCGCGGGCATTTCAGGGCGCAACGCAGGGCGGGTGAAAATCGCGGTGGGGCAGACGTGCCTCGCCCTGCTGCCTACGGTCGCGGGCCTGTGGCTCAGCGGGAATTTCGGTTACCGCACCCTTTCCGCTGTGCCCTTCATCATGATTTTCGCGGTTCCCGACCTTACCCCCACCACCCACCGCCTTGTGGTGGAGGCATTCCGCCGGAAGCCGGCAAACAC
>CAZLTO010000201.1:0-3123 GCA_964562475.1 uncultured Sphingobium sp.
TTCGATCTGCACGACGCGCATCGTTGCGGGCGTCGGCGTGCCGCAGCTCACCGCAGTGATGGACGCCGCCGAGGAAGCGGCCAAGTCCGGTGTTCCCGTGATCGCCGATGGCGGGCTACGCACCAGTGGCGACGTGGCCAAGGCGCTGGCGGCGGGTGCGGGTGCGGTGATGATCGGCTCGCTGCTCGCAGGCACCGAGGAAGCGCCGGGTGAAACCTTCCTCTATCAGGGCCGCGCCTACAAGAGCTATCGGGGAATGGGTTCTGTCGGCGCAATGGCGCGCGGCAGCGCGGATCGCTATTTCCAGCAGGACATCAAGGATCAGATGAAGCTGGTGCCGGAAGGTATCGAGGGGCAGGTGCCGTTCAAGGGACCGGCGCGCGACGTGATTCATCAGCTTGTCGGCGGCGTCAAGGCGGCTATGGGCTATACTGGTAGCCGCACAATTCCTGATCTCAAGGCGCGGGCGCGCTTCGTGCAGATCACCAATGCCGGCCTCTCCGAAAGTCACGTGCACGATGTAACGATCACCCGCGAAGCGCCCAATTATCCCACACGTTAAGCTGACCCGATGCCGCCACCGGCCCGTGCACAAGCGGCGATAGAACTATTGAATGCAATTATCATAGCGGCACGGGAGGGCGGAGCGGCGGCCGATACCCTGATCGCCCGCTATTTCAAGGAACGCCGCTATGCCGGGTCGAAGGATCGCCGCGCGGTGCGCGATCTTGTCTATGCCGCCATACGCCTCTGTGCCGAGCGCCCTGAGAACGGCCGCGCCGTTATGGTCGCGCTGGCGGATAAGCAACCCGAACTGGCGGCGCTGTTCGACGGCAGCGCCCATGCGCCTGCGCCGATAACGGCCACAGAGCTGCGCGCAGCAAGTGGAGCAGCGCCGTCATGGCTGCTGCCCCATCTCGCCAAGCCACTGGTTGATTCCCGCGAACAAGAGGCATTGCTGGAGCGGGCTCCGCTTGATCTGAGGGTGAACCGCATCAAGGCCTCGCCGGATGAGATACTGGCACTTTTCCTTGGCGCAGCGCCTATATCCGGTTTGCCATATGGCCTGCGCCTCGGCGAAGCTGCGAATGTCGAGCAATCGTCTGCCTACAAGGACGGGCTGATCGAGATTCAGGATGCGGGCAGCCAGCATATCGCTGAAATTTGTCGCGCAGGGTCCGGGATGACGGTGATCGATCTGTGCGCAGGGGCAGGCGGCAAGACGTTGGCACTCGCTGCATCGATGAAAGGGGTGGGCAGGCTGATCGCCATGGATGTTAATCGCGATCGACTTTCCCGCCTCCCTGAACGCGCGCATCGCGCGGGTGTGACCATCATTGAGCCAGTGCTGCTAGATGCCGGAAGGGAGGCGCAGGCGCTGGCACCACTCACCGCAAGCGCGGACGTGGTTCTGATCGATGCGCCCTGTTCAGGCACCGGAACCTGGCGACGCAATCCCGAAGTGCGCTGGCGCTTGACGCCCGACCGGCTGGACCGCCTCGTCAGAGAACAGGCTCGCATCCTCGATTTCGCTGCGCCACTGATCAAGCCGGGCGGGCGAATGGTATATGCGGTCTGCGCGTTAACCGAGGTCGAAGGTGCAAGGCAGATCGAGGCATTTCTCGCCCGCCATGCGGGCTGGCAGCCGGAAATCCCTCAGGACGCGCCCGGTCGCAAATATGGTGAAGGCCGCTTGCTAACGCCTGCGCATGATGGCACGGATGGATTCTTCATCGCCGCGCTGGTGAGGGTATGAGACGCAGTCCGGGTAACAATGCGGGAACACCCAGGCTCAAGGCTCCACCACGTGGCCTGTGGGAGATTATCATGCGCTTTACCCCCCCTACTGTCACGCTGGCATGTCTCTTTGCGGTGGTATCAAGCGTCGGCATAACCAAAAAGCCGGATAACCAGATCGATCCTCTATCTCTTGAGTGGCAGGCGCGTGGGGATGCTGCCCGCAAAGCAGGGAATATGGATGTAGCGAATGATGCCTATGAGAGCGCGCTTGCTGTCGATCCACGCAATCGCGCTGTATTCGTTACGCTGGGTGATGTCGCGCGCAGCCAGGGTCTTCAAGGCAAGGCAGTAGGTTTCTACAATGCGGCGCTCAGGTTGGAGCCGACCGACATGGCGGCGCTGGGCGGCACGGTGCGCGCACTCGCAGAGCGGGGCGCGATTGCGAATGCACGTGAGAACCTCTCGCGCATGCAGACCTTGTGCCGGGGGAGCTGCCCCGAGATCGCGGAGCTTGGTACGGTGATCGACCGACAAGTTGCGATACAGAATGCACAGAAAGTTCAGGATCTCGCATCTGTGACGGGTATCCCTGCTACGCCCGGGACGCCTTCTGCACCAGCTGCCAAGCCCTGATCAACTGCTCAGCCGTTGCGCAATCGCCACGTAGTCGGCAACGCTGAGCGTTTCGGCCCTGCGTTGGGGATCGATTTCGAGTAGCTCCAGCACTTCCAGTGCACCCGGAACCCCTTTGAGGCTCTGACGCAGCATCTTCCTGCGCTGGCCGAACGCTGCGGCGGTAATGCGTTCCAGTACCGGCAACTTGACGCCCACAGGTTCATCGGTCGGGGTGATGTGTACTACAGCAGACATAACCTTGGGTGGCGGCGTGAAGGCGCTGCGATGGACCCGCATCGCGATCTTCGCTTCCGAGCGCCACTGGGCCAGCACTGCAAGGCGGCCATAGGCCTCGGCCCCCTCCGGCGCGACGATCCGCTCTGCTACCTCCTGCTGGAACATCAACGTGAGCGACTTCCACCAGGGCCTCCACGACGCGGAAAGCCAACCCACCAGCAGTTGCGTTCCGACATTATAGGGCAGATTGGCGATGATATGGGCGCCATCACCGGTCAATGCATGTGCATCAATCTTCATCGCATCCGCCTCGACGATGGTAAGCTGGCCTGGAAACGCTCCGCCCAGTTCTTCCAATGCGGGGATACAGCGGCGATCCATTTCGACCGCAGTGACATGTGCTCCGGCGCGTAGTGCCGCACGGGTTAGCCCGCCGGGCCCGGGGCCGACCTCAAACACGCGCGCCCCGTTCAAATCGCCCGGTATCCCGGCGAACCGTGCAAAACATTGCCCACACAGCCACAACTCCGC
>CAZLTO010000202.1:0-3103 GCA_964562475.1 uncultured Sphingobium sp.
GCCGATGCGCTGCGTAATGCGCTGGGTCAGCTCGCCGGGCTGAAAGTCACGGTCCTGGGGCGCGAGAAGCACCCCTATTCGATCTGGCGCAAGATGCAGGAGCGGCACATCAGCTTTGAACAGCTGACTGACGTCATGGCATTTCGCGTCATTACCGCCAGCACCGATGAATGCTACCGCGCGCTGGGCATCATTCACGGTCGCTACAAGATGGTTCCCGGCCGCTTCAAGGATTATATCTCGACGCCGAAGCGCAACGGATACCGCTCGCTCCACACCACAGTGATCCACGCGGAGAATGCGCGGATCGAGATCCAGATCCGCAGCGCGGAGATGCACCGGGAGAGTGAATACGGCCTCGCCGCGCACTGGGCCTACAAGCAAGGCGATATTATCCGGCCCGATGGGCAGGCGGGCTGGCTGCGCGACCTCATCGAGATTCTCGACCAGAGCCATGACGCGGAGGAACTGCTCGAAAACACCCGCCTTGCCATGTATCAGGACCGCATCTTCGCCTTCACGCCCAAGGGCGAGCTGCATCAGCTCCCCAAGGGCGCAACGCCGGTGGATTTTGCTTATGCGATCCATACCAATCTCGGCGACCAGACCGTCGGCGCCAAGGTCAATGGCCGTGTGGTGCCGTTGCGCACCGTGCTCGAGAACGGCGATCAGGTCGAAATCCTGAAAAGCGGTGGGCAGGAGCCTCAGCCGGGCTGGCTCACCTTTGCGATTACGGCCAAGGCGCGCGCCGCGATCCGCCGCTATATCCGCCACAAGCAGCGCGACGAGACGGTCGCGCTGGGCGAGAAGCTCTATGAGGACATTGTCGAGCGCTTACCCGTAGAGATCGGCGAAAAGGCGCTCAAGGGCGCGCTGAAACGTCTTAGGCTCGAGGACAGAGCGGCACTGATGATCGCCATCGCCACGCACAGGGTTACGGATGGCGAAGTGATGGAGGCACTGATCCCCGGCTCGACCGCGAGCGAGGGCGTCGATCCGCATGGGCAGCACAAGCCGGTCTCGATCCGCGGTCTCACCCCGGGCATAGCCTATAAGCTCGGCGAATGCTGCCATCCCGTGCCGGGCGACCGGATCGTTGGCGTGCGCCAGACCGGCGAACCGATCGAGGTGCACACGATCGACTGCCTGGCTTTGGAAAGCGGGCAGGATGCGGACTGGGTGGACCTCGCGTGGGACAGCAAATCCAAGGGCGGCACCGCGCGATTGCAGGTGATCGTCAAGAACCAGCCGGGCGCTTTAGCCGCCGTCGCCAATATCTTCGGCGTCAACAAGGCGAACATTCTGAACCTGCAACTTGTGAACCGCGAGGGGCCGTTCCACACCGACATCATCGACATCGAAGTGGCGGACGCACAGCATCTGATGCGGATCGTCTCCGCGCTCCGGGCGCTCGATTACGTAGCGCAGGCGGATCGGGTGTAAAAAGCGAACTGGCGGGACACGACACCATTGCGGACGTTTTATGTCGTCGCGCACTTGCACTCCTCTTTCGTCACCCCGGGCTTGACCCGGGGTCCCGCTTTCTTCAGTGAGGCCATGCAAGGTTACGGAAACTTCAAATAATTTCAGGACAGCTCTAAACCGACAATCGGCTTAGTTATCACACATAATTATCGAATAGCCCATGCGATTTGGCATAGCTGTAGAGTATATTCTCGAACTCATCCTTGAATGCAAAATATGCGTGATCTAAATCGTCGATGGATTTTCTGATCGCTTCTTTTACAGGGCATTCCGGTCCGTCATACTCCGTTGATTTGTTGTCTGGCCCGTAAAAAATATCTCTGGCCGACACTATAATGTCTCTCAATTTTTCGAGATTGAACTCCGACAGAAATTGAACGACCTGGTCATAATAATACCCACTATCATTCATGAATCCTTGCGCCAAACCTCCATTATGCACCTCGCCGTTGAAATAGCTCAATACAAAATATCGCTGGTCTACAGGAGATAATAAATGATATCCGTCATGAGAAACGACTATAGTTGCCAAATAATCCCAGAGTTTTTCGGATTCTTGCTCAAACATCGCATACCCCGCATGATAATGCTCAAGCAGAATGTTTGGGGCAATATTATGTCAGGGAAATGACGCTGATCATCCCGGTAACTGAAGCGAAGCTCTACTCCCCACCCAAAGCCGCGTTCAGCCACGTCAGAAAACATCCTTCGCCGCCCTCAGCCGCGCCAGTTCCTCTACGCTCCCCGCGCGCATGAACGGATTGGTCGCCCGCTCCTGCGCGATCGTCGTCGGCACGGTCGGCTCGCCGCGCTCGCGCATCGCACTGACTTCCGCCATGCGCGCCTGAATATCGGCATTGTCCGGCTCCATCGCCAGCGCGAATTTGCCGTTGGAGAGCGTATATTCATGCGCGCAATAGGCTCGTGTCGCGCCATCCAGTGCGCCAAGCCGCTGCATATTGTCGAACATCTGCGCCGCCGTCCCCTCGAACAGCCGCCCGCAGCCCATCGCGAACAGCGTATCGCCGACGAACACCGCGCCATCGTCCGCAAAATGATAGGCGATATGCCTCGCAGTATGCGCCGGCACTTCCATCAAGCTGGCCTGATGCGCGCCCAGCCGCACAACGTCGCCTTCGCCGACAAGCCGGTCGGCAGTCGGGATCTTCGCCGCCTCGCCCGCAGGCGCAATCACTTCGCACCCGGTCGCCGCCTTGATCTCGGCATTCCCGCCGGTGTGATCGGGATTCCAGTGCGTGTTCCACACCGCACTAATCTTCCACCCGCGCTGTTCCGCCTCGGCCAGCACCGGCGCGGCCTGCGCCGGATCGACAACCATCGTCTCACCGCTGTCCGGATCATGGACCAGCCAGATATAATTGTCGCTCAGCGCGGGGATGCGGACGATATCGAACTTGCTCATGGCTTATCCTAACAGCGCCAGCGCTTCGCCCGCCAGCGTCTCGGTCAGTTCGGTCGCAGGCATCGCCCGCACCCGCGCCGCCCCGGCCCCGGCCAAGAGCGGCGAATAATCGCCCCGCCCTTCGCCCTCGGCCTTCTTGCGCAGCGGCGCGAGCGCGTTGGACGCATAGGGAAACGCAGGCGCAGCGTCCGAAAC
>CAZLTO010000203.1:0-3081 GCA_964562475.1 uncultured Sphingobium sp.
CATTACCAGATAATCGGCGGCCAGTTCCAGCTTCAGCGCCCGCGCGCCCGATATGAACGCCAGATATTGCTCGACCAGCGCGAGGATTGATATCTGCTTCAGGTCCACCTTCTGCGAGCGGGCCAGAGTGAGCAGCAGGTCAAGCGGGCCTTCCCAGCTCTCGAAGCTCAGGGTCAGCACTTCGGCTGCGGCGCGCGGAGCCTCGAACAGATCGAATGGCTCGTCGCGCTCCGCCATCAGGCCATCACCGCGAGCAGCGCGTCCCGCTCGGCGATTAGGGCGTCGAGTGGCAACGCCTCGCGCACGTCCCCCGCTCCCGCCATCGCCCGGTCGAGCCGCGCGCGCGACTGGTCGGCAATATCGGGCAACGCTTTGGCAATACCCACCATATCCTCCATCCGCGCCCAGCAGTTGAGCGCGAGATCACAGCCTGCGGCCACGACTCCCGCAGCCAGCGAGGGAATATCGCCTTTCAATGCCTTCATGTCGAGGTCGTCGGACATCAGCAGGCCACCGAAGCCGATGCGCTGACGGATGATCTGTTTGATGACGATGGGCGACAGGCTCGCGGGGCGCTCGGCATCCCATTCGGTGTAGACGATATGCGCGGTCATCGCCATTGGCGCGGCGCGCAAGCTGACGAAGGGTTCGAGGTCGATCTCCAGTGTGGCTTCGTCCACTGTGACGGTCGGCAGTTCATGATGGCTGTCGACCAGCGCGCGGCCATGCCCCGGTATATGCTTGACGATACCGACAACACCGCCTTGCCCCAGCCCCTCCAGCACCGCGCGCGCCAGCGCCGCTACGCGCATCGGTTCCGCGCCCAAAGTCCGGTCGCCCATGATGTCGCTCGCGCCTTCCTGCCGCACATCGAGGAGGGGAAGCGCATCGACGGTGATGCCAACTTCGCGCAGCATCGCCGCAAGCGCGCGCGCATTCCACCGCGCCGCCATCATCGCGGATGAGGGTGCGAGGTCATAGAGCCGATCGAAGACCTGCATCGCCGGGAATTCAGGCCATTCGGGCGGCTGCATCCGCGCGACGCGCCCGCCCTCCTGATCGATCATGATGAGCAGATTGTCGCGCCCGTGGAGCGCGCGCAGATCATCCGTCAGCGCCCGAAGCTGATCGCGCGTGCTGCAGTTGCGCTTGAAGAGGATATAGCCTGCGGGTTTACTGTCCACGAAAAACGCGCGCTCCTCCCCGCTGAGGCATTCCCCTTTTATTCCGAAAATCACCGGCTTCATCAGGCGAGACTAGCGAGGGAGACGGTCATACGAAAGGGGAAATGGACCCTGAAACGAGTTCAGGGTGACGAATGTCGAGCTATCCGCAACAGCTCCTGGACGGCTGACCGCTCAGTTCACCACCATGCAGCTCTCGCCCGCAACCTTGAGCTTGCCGCACAGGATGTTCGCCTCTGGCGTGGCGACGCGGAGGCGGTAGAACTGGGTTCCGTTCACCGTCACCGGCTCGATGCTGTAGGAAAGCGCCGAGAGATAATCGAAGCGCTTGGCGAGGCGGGACCAGCTCGATTTCGCCTGCGCCTCGTTGTTGTATGCGCCGAGCTGGATCATCGGCCCGCCGCTTTTCACTGCCGGGGCGGACGTGACGGGCTTTGCCGCCGTCTGGCTCGGCTTCACGACTGCGGCCACCACCTTGGAGCCAGCAGGCTGCGCGGGTTGCGCGGCAGGGGGAGCCGCACTCACTGTCTTGGTAATGGGCGTTTCGGGCAACTTCGATGGGTCGATCACACCGCTGCGCTCCTGCCCCTCGCTCGCCGCATAGCTGTCATCGCCCTCACCGTCGAATTTCTTGGCGTCGGCACTGTTGGCGGGAACCTTGTATGCGCCCGCTGGCGCCGCGATGACCTGCGGCCCCGGGCTGCCGAACATACGGCTGCGCACCATGTAGACCGCGCCCACGATCAGCGCGAGCAGCACCAGCCCCGCGATAATCAGCACGCCAAGGCGGAGCAGCGACACTTCCTCATCGGCATCGTCGCCATAAGCGGGTTCCAGCCACGGCAGACGGTCCTCATCATCCAGTGCGAGGCTGTCATTCATGCCGTTGTTCCCCATTCACTGCATCTCCGAGAGTGCCTCCACACCCATGAGCGCGAGACCGTTGCGCACAATCTGCCCTATTTGTTGCGCCAAGAAAAGCCTTACGGATGTTATCGCCGGATCGTTAACCATGATTATTCGCCGCGCTGCATCATCGTTGCCCATGTTCCACCAGCCATGGAACGCTGCAGCCAAATCCGCCAAATAAAAGGCGATTCTGTGCGGTTCGCGGGCCTGGGCGGCGCCCTCGACCACGCGGGGATATTGCGCTGCAAGCTTGATGAGCGCCAGCTCCTCCGTCCCAAGACGGGACAGGTCAGGCGCGGGAAGGTCCATACCCGCCTCCGCCGCCCGCCGCCCGAGCGACGCGATCCGCGCATGCGCATATTGGACATAAAACACCGGATTGTCCTTCGACGCCTCCACCACCTTGGCAAAATCGAAATCCATCTGCGCGTCCGACTTGCGGGTGAGCATGGTGAAGCGCACGACATCCTTGCCCACTTCGCGCACCACATCGGCGAGCGTGACGAAATTCCCGGCGCGCTTGGACATCTTGACCGGCTCACCATCGCGCAGCAGCCGCACCATCTGCACCAACTTCACATCGAAGCGCGCCTTGCCCTCGGTCAATGCCGCGACCGCCGCCTGAATCCGCTTCACTGTCCCGGCATGGTCCGCGCCCCAGATGTCGATGAGCTGATCGGCGCTTTGAGCCTTCTGGAAATGATAGGCCATGTCAGCGCCGAAATAGGTCCAGCTGCCATTCGATTTCTTGATTGGCCGGTCCTGATCGTCGCCGAATTTGGACGAGCGGAACAACGGAAGCTCGACCGGCTCCCAGTCCTCCGGCGTCTCGCCCTTTGGCGCTTCCAGCACGCCATCATAGACGAGATCATGCGCGCGCAGCCATGCCTCGGCGGCTTCGGGCTTCTTCGCCGCCTGCAACTCGGCTTCGGAGGCGAACACATCGTGATGGATGCCGAGCAACGCCAGGTCGGCCTTGATCAACTCC
>CAZLTO010000204.1:0-3078 GCA_964562475.1 uncultured Sphingobium sp.
GGCCCCTCACGGCGGATGCCCGGTGCGGCCCCGGTTGGTGTCGAGATGGCCCGCATTATGCGGGTTGGCCTCGATGGCGGGCGGCAGGCGCTCCGATACGGCCACGCCCTCCGCCTCCAGCCCTGCGACCTTGGCGGGATTGTTGGTGAGCAGCCGGACCTCCTGAACGGAGAGCAGCCGCAGCATCTGCGCCGCGACCGAGAAATCCCGCGCGTCGATCGCGAAGCCGAGGCGCGTGTTGGCGTCCACGGTATCGAACCCCTGATCCTGAAGCGCATAGGCGCGCAGCTTATTGATGAGACCGATGCCGCGTCCCTCCTGCCGCAGATACAGCAGGATGCCCCATTGCGCTTCGGCAATGTCATGCAGCGCGGCATGGAGCTGCGGCCCGCAATCGCATTTGAGGCTGCCGAGCACATCGCCGGTCAGGCACTCGCTGTGCAGCCGCACGACCGGCGTGCTGCCGTCACGCCTGCCCACCACCAGCGCGACATGCTCGCGCGGATCGCCGGGCGTGCGAAACGCGACGATCTCGGCATGCTCCGAGGCGGAGACGGGCAGACGTGCCCGCGTGGCGATATAAAGCTGCGCCCCGCCGCCGAAGCGGGCAATCGCTTCGGCCTCCGCGGAAGCCTCGCAGGCAACCGGCCCCTGCGCAACGAAAAAGGCGGGCAATATCCCGGCCAGCCGCGCGAGCCGGAGCGCAGCGGCGGCAGCCCGTGGCGCGTCGATATGCAGCGCGCGATACGGACCCTTGAGCGGTGTCGCCAGATCGCGCACCGGATCGGCAAGCGCCATCGCTCCGGCAAGGTCGATCCAGCTTTCCCGCTGCACGAGAACAGGCGCTTCCGGGTCGGCCGCCTCGCGCTGGTTGGCGAGGCGCAGCGTTTGCGCGCGCGCCGCGGAGATCAGGATGTCGGCGCGCGCGCCGGGATCGAACACGGGCAGGCTGGCTTCGTCCGCGCTTTCCACCGCCAGCAAATGCAGACATTCTTCGCCGGCCCGCACTTCAACCGGCCAGCCGCGCCGGAGCGCGTCGATCGCTTTGGCGACAGCCCGCGCGGCCGCCTCGTCGCTCATCAGAAGACGAACTCGGTGATGAGTGGGGCGTGGTCGGACGGGCGCACCCAGCTGCGGCAATTTTCGGCGACGCGGTGGCTTTTCGCGTTGTCGGCAAGCTGCGGGCTCACCCACATATGATCGAGCCTGCGTCCACGGTCGGAAGCCGCCCAGTCCTTCGCGCGATAGCTCCACCAGGTGTAGAGCCGCTCCGGCGCGGGATAGAATTTGCGGCCGATGTCGACCCAGTCATGCGCCGCCTGCAACCGCCCCAGCAGTTCGCACTCCACCGGCGTATGGCTGACGACATCGATCAGCTGCTTGTGGTTCCAGACGTCGCTTTCCAGCGGCGCGATGTTGAAATCGCCGGTGAGGATCGTCGGCACATCGAGCTTTTCCGCCCAGCCGATCATGCGTTCCAGAAAATCGAGCTTCTGACCGAATTTGGGGTTCTGCTCCCGGTCCGGCACCTCGCCGCCCGCAGGAACGTAGACATTTTCCAGCCGCACGCCGTTGTCGAGTCGCACGCCGACATGGCGCGCCTCCCTGTTGGCCTGCCAGTCGAGCCGGTCGTCCTCGCGCATGGGAACCTTGCTGATGATCGCGACGCCATGATGCATCGGCTGGCCGTGCAATATGTGGTGGTTATAGCCCATCTGGCGGAAGACGCCGCCGGGGAAAATATCGTCAGTAACCTTGGTTTCCTGAAGGCAGAGAATGTCCGGCGCTTCTTCGCTCAGAAAGCGGGTAACGAGATCGATACGGGCGCGGACGCTGTTGATATTCCAGGATGCGATTTTGAGTGTCTGAGGCATGGATAAACCCCCTAGGGGCCAAGCATCGGCTGTGCAAGCCATGAACGCGGGAAATGAAAGACCCTCGCTCCGGGGGCGTGGAGCGAGGGTCCAGTCTGCGCTATTGGGCGCAATCACAAAGTGGGCGGGCCGGATAACAGGGGGGAAGCCCGGCCGCTTCCTCTGCGGTTAACCCTTCATAGCCGAGTCTGGCTGTCGCCAACATGAACAGAAGTCTGAACGAAACGATTTGTCGCTCGCCAACACCGTTTAGCCGCCTCCACGCGGGCCTGCCGGGCGTGGATCGCGCCAGCGGAAAGCCGAGTCCGTGACCGCACCGTTATACTGCTGGTTGGACAGGCGGACGGCGGTGCGGTTGCCCTGCGCATCGCGCGCAACCCAGCCGTAGAGAGTGAGGCCGCCGGGCGCGGAGGGCAGGCGCTTGAACACGAGGGTGATGGTGCCGAATTCGGGGCGTTTGGGGTCACGCGCCTCGATGGAGAGCAGGCTCGGATCGCCGGTCTGGATTACCTTGCTGAACTTCGTGAAATCTCGGCTTGGGTCGATCAACGCACCCAGCGGCGAGCTTTTGATCGGCCAGCGCTGCACCTGGCGCACTTCATAGTCGATGAGGGTAAGCGCCTTGCCATCACCCACAATGAGCAGCGGGATTCCCTGCTGATACTGAAAACGGATCTTGCCCGGTTGCTTCAAGGTCAGCTTTCCGGTCAGCGTCTGGCCCTTGCGGTCGGTCTGGGCAAAATCGGCGACGAGGCTCTTCGTTTCGCGGATATAGTCCGCGACACGGGCAAGGTCGGCCGTGTCCGGGGAAGGTTGAACCTGAGCATGGCCGATGGCGGCAGGGAGCGTGAAAATGGTCGCCGAGCACAACAAGGCAAGGGGTAAACGAAGCGGTGTCATATCTGTCTCCTTGCCGCCCGATTATGCGCCGCGCATTGAACGGGTGCTGAACCCTGAAGTCAGGTGATCTTCAGCGCGCGTGATAGCGCAGACGGCCAACGAAACGCACGAGGCTGGGGCGCCGTTCCGCGTTTCGGGCAAAGCGCGCCTTGGCTTTCTCGAACCGCATGATGCCATCGATCCTGCGTGCGAGGAAGGCGCTGGTGTCGGCATGATTGTCGCTCTCGTCGTTGACGAACACGAGCAGGGTTGCGGCATAGATGCCCGCGAGGATCGAGCGCTTGGTGTAAAAATTATAATCGAC
>CAZLTO010000205.1:0-3076 GCA_964562475.1 uncultured Sphingobium sp.
ATAAATCGCGCGATGACGACGAACTATGGAGCTGGATGCGATTCTGCTAAATCGCATCCGGGTCTAGCGCGGATCGATCAGCGGCAGGGTGCGGTGCCGTCTTCCGGTGAGAGTGAATAAAGCGCCGGCCACTGCGGGGGCCACTGCGGGAACGCCGATCTGCCCCACGCCTGCAGGCTCCGCTTCGCCCGGGATCAACTCGACCGTTACATCACCAATGTCAGCGAGCCGTGGCAGACCCAGCCGTCCCAGGATCGCCCGTTCCGGCATTCCGCCTTTGTAATGCGCTGCGCAGCCCAGCGCGGCGGCAAAACCGAACACGATCCCGCCCTCGATCTGCTGGCGCGCAATGTCCGGGTGCGGCTGTGCACCGAGATCGGCGACTGCCGTGATCCGTTTGGCGCGCGGGGCGCCGCTGCCCATGTCGGCCTCGACCAGCACCGCGATATAGCCGCCGTCCATTGCATGAATTGCCAGACCCTGTCCGCTGCCCATCGCGCCGCCCTGCCAACCGCCGATCGCGCCCACGGTAGTAAGGCAGCGGGCAAGGCGGGTCTGGCCCGAGAGATGCTGGAGCCGGAACGACATTGGCTCGATCCCGGCGCGTTGCGCCAGTTCGTCGATGAAGCATTCCATGAAAAAGCAGGTATAGCTGTCCGCATTGCCGCGCCAGCGTCCCACCGGAAGGCCGATGTCCGCCGGGTAATGATCGACGGTCATATGCGGGATGGCATAGAGTGGCGGAAGGCCGGAGATGGCCGCACTATCCGCTCTCTCCTTATTGCTGTCTGCGGCATCGATAGGCGCAAGACCATGTGCAATCCGGTCCCACACCTCGCGATTGGCGGAGGGCGTTGCGACCTTGACGGCGAGCGCCTCGATCCTGCCGTTTGCGACCATCTTGGCCCATATCCGGGCCTTGACTGGCGGGCGCGGCCGGTCCGAGATCACGTCCTCCAACCGGGAATAAAGCATCTGCACCGGCTTTCCGGTTTCGCGAGCGATCAAGGCAGCTTGCACCGCCGCATCATGATCATAGCGCCGCCCGAATGAGCCGCCCGCGCCGAGCAGGTAAAGCGTTACGTCCGCCTCGCTCAAACCAAGCGCATCCGCCACGGCGGCGCGGCAGAAGGCAGGCGCCTGGCTCGCGACCCATATCTCCGCGCGACCGTCGGATATACGGGCAGTGGCGCAAGGCGGCTCTACTGCGAGGTGCAACGCGGGCGCCACATCGAAATCGGCGCGGATCAGCCGGGCACCGCTGAAACGCCCCGCTACATCGCCCTGATCGAAAAAGCGGCGGCCATGCTCGCTATCAAAGGCAGCATCCAGCGCCCGGTCGATCGTTGCGTCGGACACCGGGGGCGACCGCATCTCGAAAACCGGGTCGAGCAGATCGAGCGCCTTGTTCGCCGACCACCAGCTGTTGGCGACGGCAGCGACCCAGCTCTCCTGTTTGACGATGCCTATATAGCCGCTGACCTTTTTCGCCGCCGCCTCGTTCACGGATTTGAGCCGGGTCGCCCCCACCGGACCTTGCCGGACGGAAGCGAACACCATGCCGGGCAGGCGGATGTCCGCCGCGAAATTATAGGAGCCATCGACCTTTGAGGGCAGGTCGATACGCGGCACATCCTGCCCCACCAATCGGTCGTCGCTGTCGTCGTCGGCGCGCATCGGCACAATGTCCGGCAGCGTGAAGCCCGAGGCCTCGTCCGCCAGCTCACCGATCCTGAGGCTGCGCTGACCGTCGCTCACCCGCCCCTTGGCAACCGTGCAGCGCTCCCATTCGATGCCCCAGCGCGCCGCCGCCGCCTTGCACAGCAACACCCGCGCCGCTGCGCCTGCTTCGCGATAGGCCTGGCCGAACATGCGCAGCGAGGTGGAGCCGCCGGTGAGCATCATCGCGCGGCGCACGGCATATTGCTGCATCGCCCACTCGCCCGCGCCGCCCGCCCATTGCGCCCAGTCTCCGGCCAGAAACTCCTTCGCAAGCAAGGTGTTCGCATAAAGCGGACTGACCGGCGCGCCCTGCACCGCGAGCATGCGCCAGTCCGCGCCCAGCTCGTCCGCCAGTATCTGCGGCAATATGGTGGAGACGCCCTGCCCCATTTCAAGCTGCGGCACGACGACGATGATCTGGCCTTTATTGTCGATCTTGAGGAAGGCGTTGATCAGCGTCTCGGTATCCGACACCGCGAGATTGGGCGCATAGCTGCGCGGCCATATGCCCCATGCGAGGAGCAACCCTGCCGCTGTGCCGCCGCCGATCAGCAAAGAGCGCCGATCCAGCTTCATGCCTTTGCCAGTCTTCAGTGTATTCGCGCGCCGCATCGTGATGACCTGATACGCAGCCCCACGCCAAAGGCAAAGGCGTAAAATCGCGTCAGGCGACTATCGGCGCGATGCCCAGGCGGGGAATCTCGATCGCAGGGCAGTGATCCATCACAACCTTGAGACCCGCCGCCTCGGCGCGCCCGGCGGCCACCTCGTTAATGACGCCAAGCTGCATCCATACTGCCTTCGCGCCCACGGCTATGGCTTCGTCCACCGTTTCGCCTGCTGCCTCGCTGTTGCGGAAGATATCGACCATGTCGATCGGCTCGGCAATATCAGAGAGAGAGCCGACCACCAGCTGCCCGTGGATGCTTTGGCCCGAGAGGCCGGGGTTGACCGGAATGACGCGATAGCCGTGGCCCAGCAATGTGCGCATCACACCATAGCTTGCCCGGTCCGCATTAGCGGAGGCGCCGATCAGCGCTATGGTGCGCACGGAGTTCAAGAGGTCGGCAATTTCGGCGTCTGTGGTGAGCGACATGGCGTGGTCTCCTTCTTCAGCCGAGATGGGGAGCCACCCGGGTCTGTGCAATCACCGCGCGTCGATCCAGGCTTTCACCGCGGCTGCTATCGCTGCGAAGGGTGCGGCATCTTCTCCCTCTCCCGCAGCGGGCGGGGTGCCGGCGTCGGATGCGGTGCGGATGCCGATCGAGAGCGGGATGCGCCCTAGGAACGGCATGCCCATCTGCTTTGCGGCGGTTTCCGCACCGCCATTGCCAAATGGATCGGAGGCTTCGCC
>CAZLTO010000206.1:0-3040 GCA_964562475.1 uncultured Sphingobium sp.
CCATATTCTCGTGCCAGATGGCGTAGGCGCCCTCGTCCTCAATCTTCGCTTCCTTGGACTTCTCGTAATAGTCCTCGCGGAAAACGAACCACACCATGTCCGCGTCCTGCTCGATCGAGCCTGATTCGCGCAGGTCAGAGAGTTGCGGGCGCTTGTCCTCGCGGCTTTCGACCGCACGGCTGAGCTGGGACAGCGCCAGCACCGGGCAATTCAGTTCCTTCGCCAATGTCTTCAACCCCCGGCTGATCTCGGAGATTTCCTGCACGCGATTGTCGCCGGATTTGGAAGATCCCTGAAGGAGCTGGAGATAGTCCACCACGATGAAGCCGACATCGTGACGGCGCTTCAACCTGCGCGCGCGGGTGCGGAGTGCCGCGATGGTGAGCCCCGGCGTATCGTCGATATAGAGCGGTAGATCCTGAAGCTCGCGCGCAGCGCGGGAGAGGTTCTGGAACTCCTGCCGGCTGATCTTCCCCATACGCAGCGCTTCGCCGGAGATACCGGATTGTTCGGCGAGGATACGCGTCGCGAGCTGGTCCGCCGACATTTCGAGGCTGAAGAAGGCGGTGCGCGCGCCCATGTTCTTGGCCCGCTCGATCCCGTCCGCCTCGTCCCGCAGCCAGCGCGAGGCGGCGTTGTAGGCGATGTTGGTGGCAAGCGAGGTCTTGCCCATGCCGGGCCGCCCGGCGAGGATCATGAGGTCGGAATTATGCAGGCCGCCGATCTTGTGGTTGAGGCTGTCAAGGCCCGTGGTGATGCCCGAGACATGCCCGCCGCTATTCAGTGCCCGCTCGGCGATCTGCACGGCCATCGTCGAAGCCTGGAGGAAGTTCTTGACCGAGCCGACCTCGCCCTCGCCCTCCGAGACGCGATAGAGCGCGACTTCCGCCGCCTCGATCTGGCTCTTGGGGTCGACATCCTCGCTGGTGTCGAGGGCGTTCTCGACCAGCTCGCGCCCGACGCCGACCAGCTCGCGCAGCAGAGCGAGATCGTATATCTGCTGGGCAAAATCCCGCGCGCCGATCAGCGACGCCCCACTGGTCGTCAGTTGCACCAGATAGGCGGAGCCACCCAGATCCTTCAGCGCCGCATCCTGATCGAGCATCGGTTTCAGCGTCACCGGACTGGCGACCATGTTCCGATCCAGCAGCTTCAGAATCGCCTCATAGATGCGCCCATGCACCGGCTCGAAGAAATGCGCAGGCTTCAGCTTCATCTGCACATCTTCGGCGACCCGGTTGTCGATGAGCAGCGCGCCCAGAAGCGCCGCTTCCGCCTCGATATTGCGCGGAAGTTCTTTCGCGGCGCCCTCAGGCGCATCCACCAGTTTCAGTGCTTCAGCCATGCGCTCATTGTCCTCTCCTTGGCGTCGATATGCAAGGCCGCTATGCGGGATTTCGACCGCGCCTGTGGGCAGTTCCCAGGATAGTGTGGAAAACTATCCGCTTGATCTTTCCGTTGCATCGCAGCACTGCTGCCACATGGCCGATCCGCGCATCATCGACATTACTCTCGATCAGGAGAGCATCATCTGGCGCAGCGCCGATGTGGAGCAGGAGCGCCGGATCGCGATTTTCGACCTGCTGGAAGAGAATTTCTTCCGCCCGCTGCGCGATCATGAGGATGGCTATGCCGGCCCGTATAAGGTGCGCCTTTCCGTGCAGGAGGGCCGGCTGGTTATCGAGATCGACCGCGCCGATGGCACTCCGCTGGAAGCCGTGATCCTCGGTCTTGGCCGCTTCCGCCGCCCGATCAAGGACTATTTCGCGATCTGCGACAGCTATTTTCAGGCGATCCGGCAGGCAACCGCGCAGCAGATCGAGACGGTCGACATGGCGCGCCGCGGTATCCACAATCAGGCGGCGGAGCTGCTGATCGAACGGCTCGATGGCAAGATCGAGGTCGATTTCGATACCGCCCGGCGATTGTTCACGCTCATCTGCGTGCTCCATATCAAGCAATGAACGGAAAGATGCGGTTCTGGCTGCGCGCCTCGCTGGCGCTATGCGTGCTGCTCGCAGCCCTCGCCGCCTATGGCTGGCACTGGTTGCAGCAATGGGCGCCTTCGCGCACGGCATATCCGATGCAGGGCATCGCGCTCTCTGCGGCGCAGGACGAAGTCAACTGGAGCAGCTTGCGGGCGCAGAACCCCGATTTCGTCTATATTCGCACTGTCGACGGCATGCGCGGAAGAGACCCCGCCTTTTCTCGCCACTGGGCGGCGGCGCAGGCATCTGGCATCCGCTATGGCGCGGAAATCCTCTTCGATCCCTGCTTTCCCGCCAGCGATCAGGCGACGGCTTTCCTGGCGACCGTGCCCCGCGATAACGCCGCGCTGCCCGCCGCGATCCGCATCGACGCAACATCGAACTGCAAGATAGCGCCGGGCCGGGACAAGGTCGTGAGCGAATTGAATACTCTCATCAACCTCATCGAGGCGCATATGGGCAAGCCCGCGCTCATCCATGTCTCGGCGCAAGCCGAGCAACTTTACGGGATCAGCGCGAGCATCAACCGCACCCTTTGGCTCGATCGCGCTTATTTCGGGCCCGCCTACGCCAGCCACCCCTGGGTGATGTGGACCGCCAATCCCGCGCGGCAGGTCAAAGGCGTCAGTGCACCAGTCGAGTGGATTGTCGTGAAGCGCTGAAGGCGCACTTGCGGGGCAAGCCGTTCCGCTTTAGGCACTGGGCCGATAAACCACTACAAGAGACCCCGTACGCATGTCGATCCTTTCAGACCGCTGGATACGCGAACACTCCCTCGAACATGGCATGATCGAGCCGTTCGTGGACCGGCAGCAGCGCGATGGCTGCATCAGCTACGGCCTTTCGTCTTATGGCTATGACGCGCGCGTGGCGGATGAGTTCAAGATCTTCACCAATGTCGACAGCGCGGTGGTGGACCCCAAGAATTTCGACGGCAAGAGCCTCGTCGACCGCAAGACCGACGTGTGCATCATCCCGCCCAACAGCTTCGCGCTGGCGCGCACGGTCGAATATTTTCGCGTGCCCAAGGATGTGCTGGTGATCTGCCTCGG
>CAZLTO010000207.1:0-3035 GCA_964562475.1 uncultured Sphingobium sp.
GTCAGGCCCAGCGTCACCACATAGGTCTCGAACAGGTCGGCCGCCATGCCCGCGCAGTCGCCGACATTGTCGCCCACATTGTCCGCGATCACGGCGGGGTTGCGTGGGTCATCTTCCGGGATGCCCGCCTCGACCTTGCCTACGAGGTCCGCGCCGACGTCCGCACCCTTGGTGAAGATGCCGCCGCCCAGACGCGCGAAGATCGAGATCAGCGAGGCGCCGAAGGCCAGCGCGGTCAATGCGCTGATGATATGGCGGTCGCTGGGCGCGAGGCCAGCGGGTCCAGTCAGATACCAGAACAGCCCGGCGATCGAGAGCAGGCCGAGGCCCGCCACCAGCATGCCGGTGATTGCGCCGGAGCGGAACGCCAGCGTCAGGCCGCCCTGAAGGCTGGTGCGCGCGGCTTCTGCGGTGCGGACATTGGCGCGCACCGAGATGTTCATGCCGACATAACCCGCAACCCCCGAGAGCACCGCCCCGATCAGGAACGAGACGGTGGAGAGCATGCCCAGCGTCACCGCCAGAATGACCGCGACGACCACGCCGACAATGGCGATGGTGGTATATTGCCGCCCCAGATATGCCTGCGCGCCTTCCTGAATGGCGGCGGCGATGGATTGCATCTTCTCGTTGCCCGGCGATGCTTTCAGCACCTGTTGGCTGGTAATCAGGCCATAAAGCACGGCGATCACGCCGCATATTATGGCAATCATCACGACTGACATATGTTCATCCTCTCCCCCAGATTGTTGCATGCTATGCGCTCCGCCGGGGTTTGACGGGCGCTGCTTAGTATAGGATTGATACGACAGGGCAGGGAACGAACGACTCCCGGCGCGAAAGCACCGCGGACGTTCCCTCCTGCATTCAGCGTCTTTCCGGCCATTCAGTTCCTGACCAATGCTGATTGTCGTTGGGCGGTGAACCTATCGGCGGTTTTCGCCGCGTCAAGCCGGTTAATCGCGCGTTCAGGTGATGGAGGCGCCGTGCTCGAAGCCGAGACGGCCCGGCAAGGGCAGCTTCCTGCCCTCGTGAGCAAGGCAAATGCCCGGCGTTTCGGTGCATCGCCCCACCTGCGTGAACGGAAGATCGAGAGCGGGCAATTCCGCGATACGGGCCGGGCTGACGGTGAATATCAGACGGTAATCGTCGCCGCATGTGGCTGCGAACAGGCGGCTTTCCATAGTGTCTCCACGAGCGCCGAGGAAGGCGGGGGAGAGCGGGACCGCACCGAGATCGATCTCCACGCCGCAGCCGCTCGACTGCGCGATCCTGTCGGCGTCGATCAGCAGTCCGTCCGAAATATCCGCCATTGCTGTGACGAGCGGCGCGAGCTTTTGCCCCAGAGCAAGGTCCGGCATCGGGCGGCGATAGGCGTCGATCAAGGAAGCCGGTTTCGCCTGACCGGCGCGCAACAAGGCCAGTCCCGCACCCGCATCGCCAATCGAGCCGCTCACATAGAGCGCATCACCCAGCTTTGTGCCAGAGCGGCTGGGCGCGCCGCAGGAGGGCGCGCGGCCTATTGCCGTCAGACCCAAACTTCGTGGTGCCCCTTGGGGCAGCGCCACCGTGTCGCCGCCGAGCAGCGGTATGCCGAAATGCGCGAGCGACGCACCCAATCCTTCTGCGAAAGCCCGGTCCCAGCCACTGTTTCCCGCCAGCGAAAAACCCAGCAATGCGCCGAGCGGCGTCGCCCCCTTGGCCGCAAGATCCGATATATTGACCGCCACCAGCTTCCACGCGACGCTATCGGCGGGGTCATCGGGCAAAAAGTGCACGCCCTCCACCAGCATGTCATGGGTGAGGACGATCTGCGCGCCGCCAACCTCCAGCACCGCAGCATCGTCCGCCAGGCCGCGCGCGCCGGGATGGGTGGCAAGTCCGCGCATCAGGGCGAGGAAATCACCCTCGCCACTCATTTACTTCCTCGCGTCCTTCGCCACCGCGTCCAGCAGGCCGTTGACGAACCCGCTCTCGCGCTTGTCGTAAAAGGCCTTGGCGACGTCGACATATTCGCTGATGATGGTCGCGGTCGGCACATCCGCGCGCGCGATCAGCTCATAGGCGCCCGCGCGCAATATCTGCCGCATCGGCTTGTCCAGCCGCTCCAGCGACCAGCCTTCGGAGAGCCGGGCCGTGATCAGCCCGTCGATCTCCTCGCGCCGCGCATCGACCCCGCTCACCACATCGTCGAAGAAGCTGACCTCGGCGGGGGCATAGGTCACGTCCTCGATGGTCGCACCCAGCCGGTGCTGGTGGAATTCGTGCAACAACTGGACGAGCGGCGTGCCCTCCATCTCCTTCTGATAGAGCGCCTGCACGGCGGCGAGCCGGGCAGCGGAACGGGATATGGCCCTATCGTGTCCCTTGGCATTCATGCGGGCATTTTAATCCGCATCGCGCCCAGAAAATCGCGCTTGCCGAGGGGAACGCCCTGATCCCTGAGCAGATCATAGGCGGTGGTGGCGTGGAAGTAGAAATTGGGCAGCGAGAAGGACAGCAGGAAATTCTCCGCCGTGAAGGTCAGTTCGATGTTCATAGCCGGGATGGAGAATGTCATGTCACGCCCGACCAAATCTTCGATCTCCTCGGGTGATATGGCCTTCAGCGCAGCTATGGTGGCTATGATCTGGTCGCGCAAGGCGGCAAGGCTTTCTGCCGGAGCGGTGCGGTCCGGCTGAAACAGCCCGGCGCGCACGCCCTCGATAGCGCCGAGCGAGTGCGTATTTATCCATTTGAGCTGCCAGCTCAGCGGCAGCATATCTTCGCCGAAATGCGCGGATAGCAGCGCCTGTTCGCTGATGCCTTTCTCCGCGCAATGGGCTTCGGCCTTGTCGGTCATGCCAATCGCCGCACCCAGACTTTGCAGAAAGCAAGGGATAGTCGCGTCATAGAGGGAAATGGACATCCTCAGTCTCCTTGTCTGGCCGGGACATTGCCCAGCCGGTTGGCAACACTGTTGGCATGGGCGGGCAAGCCTTCAGCGTTCGCGAGCGCCACAGCGGCTGGGCCGATTGCCTCGATCGCTGCGGTGT
>CAZLTO010000208.1:0-3030 GCA_964562475.1 uncultured Sphingobium sp.
ATCTGCAAGGCGAACAACATTCCGACCGCGGCCTATGAGCGGTTTCGCGATGCGGCTGCGGCGAAGGCCTACATCCGCAAGCAAGGCGCGCCCATTGTCGTGAAGGCCGATGGCCTTGCGGCCGGCAAGGGCGTTGTGGTGGCGATGACGCTGGCCGAGGCGGAAGCCGCCATCGATGCGCTGTTCACTGCAACTGGCGCGGAAGCCGTGGTCGAGGAATTCATGGAAGGCGAGGAGGCCTCGGTCTTCGTGCTGTGCGACGGCGACAATGCGCTGCCGCTGGTCGCGGCGCAGGACCACAAGCGCGCTTTCGACGGCGACAAGGGACCGAACACCGGCGGCATGGGCGCCTATTCGCCGGCGCCGGTGTTCACCGATGCCGTGCGCGAGCGCACGATGACCGAGATTATCCTGCCGACGCTGCGCGCGATGAAGGCGATGGGCATGCCCTACAAGGGCGTGCTGTTCGCAGGCCTGATGATCACCAAGGATGGCCCCAAGCTGATCGAATACAATGCGCGCTTCGGCGACCCCGAGACGCAGGTGCTGATGATCCGTTTAATATCGGATCTCGTGCCGGCGCTGCTGGCGTCGGTCGATGGCGAGTTGAAGCATTTCGACCTGCGCTGGTATCCGGAGCCTGCACTCACCGTGGTGATGGCGGCGAAAGGATATCCGGGCGACTACGCCAAGGGCACAACCATCGAGGGGCTCGATGATGCCGCAAAGGTGGAGGGGGTCGAGATTTTCCACGCCGGCACCAAGGCCGACGGGGACAAGATTCTCGCCAATGGCGGACGGGTTCTGAACATCACCGCGACAGCAAAGACCGTCAGCGAGGCGCAGCGCCGGGCCTATGAGGCCATCGATCGAATCCGGTGGCCGGAAGGCTTCTGCCGCCGCGATATCGGCTGGCAGGCGGTGGCGCGGGAGCAGAAGTCCTAAACCGGGTGCTGTTTCGTGCACGCATAGGACCCATAACCACGTTATCGAGCTGAAATTTTCGCCGCGGGGCGGGGTTGTTGCAAGACTGACGTTAGATCATCGAATTCAGTGAGTATGGGTCCCCGCATCAGCCGGGATAATAACAAGGGTCCAGAAATCCCATGTCCGACCTCGCCGATCTTTTTCCTGGCTTCAAATCCGAATGGATCAGCACACGCGGCGGGCGCATTTTTGCTCGGGTCGGCGGCAATGGACCGCCGTTGTTGCTATTGCACGGCTATCCGCAGACCCACGTGATGTGGCATCGCGTCGCGCCGATGCTGGCTTCGAGGTTCACGCTCGTGATCCCGGATTTGCCCGGCTACGGCTGGTCGGACGTTCCGAAGACCGACGAGAACCATACGCCGTTCACCAAGCGGGCGATGGCGCAGGTGATGGTCGAGGCGATGGAAAAGCTCGGCCATGTGCATTTCAGCCTCGCGGGTCACGACCGCGGCGGCCGCGTCGCCTATCGGCTGGCGCTCGATCATCCCGGGCGGCTGTCGCGTTTCGCGACGCTCGATATTCTGCCGACCTACGATTACTGGGCGAAGATGGATCGCGGTTTCGCGCTCCGGATCTATCACTGGGCGTTTCTGGCGCAGCCGCATCCGTTGCCGGAGAACCTGATCGCGTCGAATCCCGACGATTATTTCGGCCGTACCTTCAAGAGCTGGGCCAAGAAGGATGCGCCCAATCCGTTCGATCCGCGAGCGGTCGAACATTACCTAACGGCGTTTCGCGATCCGCTGCGCATTCATGCGGCGTGCGAGGATTATCGCGCCGGGGCCTATGCCGATTTCGAGCATGACAAGGCCGACGTTGAAGCCGGCAACAAGATCACGGTGCCGCTTTTGGCGCTGTGGGGCGGGGCGGGCATTGCGTCCTCGGCTTCGAGCCCGCTCGACACCTGGCGTAATTGGGCGACGAACGTCAGTGGACACGCCATTGATGCGGGCCATTTCCTTCCCGAGGAAAACCCGCAGGAAACGGCCAGCGCATTACTTGAATTCTTTCAGGGGCAGGATTGATGGCATTACGGGAGGCAAGGCGAGAAGATATCCGGCGGATTGTTGAAATGCTGGCGGATGATGAGATCGCGCGCGGGCGCGAGGATTTCTCCAGTAACATGGCGGCGTATTGTGCCGCCTTCGACGCCATCGCGGCGGACCCCAACAACACGCTTTATGTGTGGGATCACGAGGGCACGGCGATGGGGTGCCTGCAACTGACCTTCATTCCCGGCATGTCCTACCATGGCAGCTGGATTGCGAAGGTCGAAGGTGTGCGGGTCGACCGTTCACTGCGCGGGCTCGGCATCGGCGAACAGATGATGGAGGCGATGATCGCCAAGTCGCGTGCGCGCGGCTGCAAGCAATTGCAACTCACCACCGACAAGCGGCGCGTCGATGCGCAGCGCTTTTATGCGCGGCTTGGCTTCGACGCCTCGCATGAGGGCATGAAGATCAATCTGATTTGAAATATTGCGGTTTCTTGCCACGGCCACGAGCGTTGTCATTGCGAGGAGCGATAGCGACGAAGCAATCCATCCTTGACTTGAGAATGGATTGCTTCGCTTCGCTCGCAATGACGGTTTGGCTTATCGCCGCGCCTTGAAGAAATTCGTCAGCAGCGCGGCGGCTTCGCTTTCGCCGACTGAGGGATAAATCTCGGGCGCATGATGACAGGTCGGCGAGGCGAAGAACCGCACGCCGCTGTCCACCGCGCCGCCCTTCGGATCGGCCGCGCCATAGTAAAGCCGCCGGATGCGGGCGAAAGAGATCGCCCCCGCGCACATGGTGCAGGGCTCCAGCGTCACGTAGAGATCGCAATCGGTCAGGCGCTCGCTGCCGGTGACGCGGGCGGCCTCGCGGATCGCCAGAATCTCGGCATGTGCGGTCGGATCGCGGTCGGTGAGGGTGCGGTTGCCGGCCTGCGCGATCACCGTGCCGCCCCGCACGACGACGCAACCGATCGGCACTTCCCCGGCGGTTTCGGCGATTTCGGCCTGTTTGAGCGCCAAATCCATGAAAGATCGTGCCGTCA
>CAZLTO010000209.1:0-3022 GCA_964562475.1 uncultured Sphingobium sp.
ACGATGGAGGTGCAGGACATTCCCACTATCGTCGCGGTTGCGAAGGCACGCGGGATCATCACCGTGATGGACAATACATGGGCAACGCCGCTGTTGTTTCCCGCGCTGGCGCATGGCGTGGACATATCGATTGTCGCGTGCACCAAATATATCGTCGGCCACAGCGACGTGATGCTGGGCGCGGCGACGGCGAATGCCGCGCTCTGGCCGCGCATCCAGAGCGGCGCGTGGATCTTTGGCCAGATTTGCGGGCCGGACGACGCATGGCTCGCGCTGCGCGGCCTGCGCACCCTGGCCGTGCGGCTGAAGCAGCATCAGGAAACGGCGCTCGCCGTGGCGCGCTGGCTCTCCGGCCATCCCCAGGTGGGGACGGTATTCCATCCCGCGCTGCCCTCGTGCCCCGGCCACGAATATTGGGCGCGGGACTTTGCCGGATCGAGCGGGTTGTTCAGCTTTACACTCAAAGGAGCTGACGACGCGGCGCGGGCGAAATTCATCGATGCGCTGCGCCTGTTCGGCATCGGCTACAGCTGGGGCGGCTATGAAAGTCTCGCGCTTCCGGTCGATCCGCAAACGTGCCGCAGCGCGACAAAATGGGACGGGCACGATCCGCTGATACGGTTGCATATCGGCCTCGAAAGCGCGGACGACCTGATCGCCGATCTTGCCCGTGCATTCGATCTGATCGCCCGATAAGCGCCAAATGCTTATAATATTGCCTATTTTGCGCCTTTAACCCATCCTTAACCATATTCCGCCCAATAAGCAGCGCCCGGTAGCATCGTTGCACAAAAGCAACAGCGATGTGATAAATCTGGATTGCAGGTGCGATTTGTTCTTGTGCACTGCGATGCGACCGGTCATCAAAAGCGCGTTCGCGGTGACCGGCCCAGCTCTTGATCAGGGCATCCATAGAGGCAGCGGCCCGAACGCAGGTTGGGACGATCAATTGATCGACTCTACGAAGGGAAAACTATCTATGCGTAACATCATTCTTGGTATGTCGGCGTTCGCGCTGGCAGCTATCGCCACGCCTGCCCTCGCTGAAGACGAGGCTGCTCCGGCGGTCACCATTTCCGGCGGTGCAACCGTTGTCTCCGATTACCGCTTCCGCGGCATTTCGCAGACCGACAAGAGCTTCGCGGTTCAGGGCACCATGACCCTTTCTCACTCCTCCGGTCTGTATGCCACCGTTTGGGGCAGCTCGGTCGATGAATATGTCGCCGCCGCTTCGGATCAGGAAATCGACCTG
This sequence comes from uncultured Sphingobium sp., assembly GCA_964562475.1. Classification (GTDB taxonomy): domain Bacteria; phylum Pseudomonadota; class Alphaproteobacteria; order Sphingomonadales; family Sphingomonadaceae; genus Sphingobium. Next base: position 1,253 of record CAZLTO010000209.1, read on the forward strand.
ATCGTCGGCTACAAGACCACCTTCGGCAGCACCACGCTGGACGCTGGCGTCCTCTATTACTTCTATCCGGGTTCGGGCGACATCATTCCGGGTTACAACTCGGACTTCTTCGAGCCTTATGTCTCGGTGTCGCAGGCTTTCGGCCCCGTCACTGCCAAGGTGACCGCCAACTATGCTCCCAAGCAGAAGGCTCTTGCACTCGTTCACACCAAGGACGACAACCTCTACGGTGCGCTCGACCTGTCGGCTGCCATTCCTGACACCGGCGTGAGCCTCTCGGCGCACCTCGGCCACAACTTCTCGGACGACAGCTTCCTGTCGGCTGGCAAGGACTACACCGACTGGTCGCTGGGCGCTTCCTATGCCTGGAAGAACCTGACCTTCGGCGTGTCTTATGTCGACACCAACTTCGCCAAGGGCGCCCTTGTAAGTCCGTTCAGCGGCAAGGACATCGCCAAGGCTGGCGTGGTCGGCTCGATCGGCGTTGCTTTCTGATCATCTGATCAGAGCGAAAGCTTGAAAAAAGGGTCGCGATCTTCGGATCGCGGCCTTTTTTATTGCCTCCCGTTCAGGCGGGTTTCGCCTTCTTCGCGAACAGCGCCCGGTCTTCGGGGCCAAAGCCAAAGCGCCAGATGATCACGCAATAGGCCGCCAATATGCCGGGCACGCCGATGACCAGCTCCACCCATTCAAACTCGGGCGGCAGGGCGACGGCAAGGCTGCCGACGATCACCGCGACCGCCGATGCGATGATCAGCGCCGGACGCCATGTCGCGATTTTGTGACGCAGCAGGCGTTGCAACAGCTGCGACTTCACCACCGAATTGAACGCCAGCGCCAGCGCCAGCGCCAAGGCGGGCGCCGCCGCCATCGCGATTTCCGGGTATCCGCCCTTGCGCATCAGCACGAGCAGCACCAAAGTCAGCCCGATCTGGATCGCGATCATCATCGTCGAGAGCGCGAGGTTCCTGAGCCGCGCCATATAGACGAGCGCGCTCTCGCTCACCACCGCCGGAGCCGCCGCGACCTCCGCCGCCAGCAGGAAGCCGAGCGCCAGCGTGCCGGCGACGAACTCCGGCCCCACAAGGCCCATCACCGCCTCGCCCGGAATGCCGAGCGCGAGCGAAATCCCCACCTGCGCCGCCAGTATCCAGAAACCGACCTGGCTCACCTGCCGCGCGATGGCGGCATAATTATGCTCGGCAAGGTTGCGGGTGATGACCGGGCCGAGAATCGGCTCGAAGCTCGACTTCAATTTCTGCGGCAGCGACGCGACCTGCTGCGCGACATAATAGATGCCGACGATCTTCGGCGAGACGAACAGGCCGAGCAGCGCAAGGTCCAGCCGCCGCGAGCCCCACTCCGCCGCATCCGCCGCCGCCAGCGGCAGGTTGATCTTCGCCATGCGCCACAGCCGCCGCGGGTGCGGCCGCCACCCGGCCTCCCAGCCGAAATGCTTCACCATTGCCCAGAGCGCGACCACCATCGCCGCGATCATCGCCACGACATAAGAGACGATCAGCCCATCCCGCAGCGAATAATAGTACAGCAGCCAGGCCGCGATGCTGATCGTCCACGGCTCGACCAGCGCGCGCGCGCGCACCGTCGCCGCGATGTCGAACCGCCATGCGCAGGCGGAGAGCGCCACATCCGTGCTCGCTATCGCGATGATGATGAGCGGCAGCAGCCGGTCCAGCCCATTCAACCCGCTGTTCGGGACCATGACCTGCGGAAACAGCCTCAGCGCTGCGGCGGTGATCAGCGAGCACA
>CAZLTO010000210.1:0-3018 GCA_964562475.1 uncultured Sphingobium sp.
TTCAACTCGACCCACGGCGCCCGCAAGGGCCTCGCGGATACGGCGTTGAAGACCGCGAACTCCGGCTATCTCACCCGTCGTCTGGTGGACGTGTCTCAGGACTGCACCATCGTCGAGGAAGATTGCGGCACGGACCGCGCGCTGGAGATGAAGGCGATCGTTCAGGGCGGTTCGGTGATCGCGTCGCTCGGCGAGCGTATCCTCGGTCGCACCACGGCGGAGGAAATCGTCGACAGCAAGGACAACAGCGTCCTCGTTGAGGAAGGCACGTTGCTCGATGAGGCGCTGGTCGCCAAGATCGAGGCCATCGGCGTGCAGGCGGTCAAGATCCGCTCGCCGCTGATCTGCGAGAGCAAGATGGGCGTGTGCGGCAAATGCTATGGCCGCGACCTTGCGCGCGGAACGCCGGTCAACATCGGCGAGGCGGTGGGCGTTATCGCCGCCCAGTCGATCGGCGAACCGGGCACCCAGCTCACCATGCGCACCTTCCACATCGGCGGCGCGGCACAGCTCAACGAAACGTCGAACCTCGAAGCGGTTTCGGATGGCAAGATCGAGCTGCGCGACATGCCGACCATTGTGGACAGCCGTGGCCGTCGCCTGAGCCTCGCCCGCAACGGCGAGCTGGCGATCATCGACGACGAGGGCCGCGAGCGTGCGGTCCATCGCCTGCCTTACGGCGCGCAGATCAGCTTTGCCGATGGCGCCAAGGTGAAGAAGGGTGACCGGATCGCCGAGTGGGATCCCTACACCATGCCGGTGATCACCGAAAAGCCGGGCGTCGTGAAGTATCAGGACCTGATCGACGGCAAGACGCTGACCGAGCAGGTCGACGAAGCGACCGGCATCGCCCAGCGCGTCGTCACCGAGCACCGGGCGTCCGCGCGCACCAAGGAGGATCTCCGTCCGCGCCTCACCCTGCTCGATGATGCGAGCGGCGAGGCGGCGCGCTATATGCTCGCCATCGGCGCGATGCTCTCGGTCGAGGATGGGCAGGCGGTTCAGGCGGGCGACGTGCTCGCCCGTGTTTCCCGCGAAGCCGCCAAGACCCGCGACATCACCGGCGGTCTGCCGCGCGTCGCGGAGCTGTTCGAGGCGCGCAAGCCCAAGGACAACGCGATCATCGCCAAGGTCTCCGGCCGCGTCCAGTTCCTCAAGGACTATAAGGCGAAGCGCAAGATCGCCATCCAGCCCGAGGACGGCGGTGAGGCGATCGAATATCTGATCCCCAAGTCCAAGGTGATCGATGTTCAGGAAGGCGACTATGTGAAGCGCGGCGACAACCTGATCGGTGGTTCGCCGGATCCGCACGACATTCTGGAGGTGCTCGGCATCGAGGCGCTGGCCGAATATCTGGTCAGCGAAATCCAGGAAGTCTATCGCTTGCAGGGCGTGAAGATCAACGACAAGCACATCGAGACGATCGTCCGCCAGATGCTGCAGAAGGTCGAGATCACCAATGGCGGCGACACCACCCTGTTGCCAGGCGAGCAGCTCGACGCCGAGGAAATGCACGAGATGAACGCCAAGCTGGCGCCGGGCCAGCAGCCCGCCGAGGGCAAGCCGGTGTTGCTCGGCATCACCAAGGCCTCGTTGCAGACGCGTTCGTTCATCTCGGCGGCGTCGTTCCAGGAGACGACCCGCGTGCTGACCGAAGCGGCGGTGCAGGGCAAGAAGGACACGCTTGTGGGCCTCAAGGAAAACGTCATCGTCGGACGCCTGATCCCGGCGGGCACCGGCGCGGGCATGAACCGCCTGCGCGTCACGGCGAACAGCCGCGACGCCGCGCTGCGCGCTTCGCTGCGCAGCATCGAGCAACACCTCATCGCGCCGCAATCGGCCGCCGAGGAGCATGCCTATGAGCTGATGCAGGGGCCGGAAGCGGCGATCGGCGACGATCCGCTGGCGAAGGTGCAGGGCGACGATTTCACCACGGAAGACGTGGAATGAGATCATCGCTCGGCTGAGCTGATACATAAACCCGCCCGGAGGTTCGCTTCCGGGCGGGTTTTGTTTATATCGAAATGATGCACGTCAGCGCGCTCACTATCTATCCGGTGAAAAGCCTCGGGCCTGTGGCGCTTGTCGAGGCGGATGTGACGCCGCGCGGCCTCAAGGGGGACCGGCGCTGGATGCTGGTGGACGAGGCGGGCCGCTTCGTCACCCGGCGCGAGGCGCCTGCGCTGGCGCGGATTGCGATGAGTATCGCGGAGGGTGGCTATCATCTGCGCGCGGTTGATGGCGAAGCAGTCTTACCTGCGTCTATTGAGGGTGTGCTCTCCCCGGTTACCGTCTGGCGCGATACGGTTCCCGCTTATGTGATCGAGAATGACGCCAGCCGCCTCGTTTCGGAGGTCGCGGGGCGGGCGCTGCGCCTCGCCTATATGCCGGACGAAACGCTGCGCCCGGTGAACCCGGATTATGCGAGGGCTGACGAATCGGTGAGCTTCGCCGATGGCTTTCCGATCCTCGTGACCAGCGAAGCCTCGCTCGCCGCCCTGAACGCTGCGCTTGATGCGCGGGTTGAGATGGCGCGGTTCCGCGCGAATATCGTGCTCTCAGGCGTGGACGAGGCTTGGGCGGAACGGGGCTGGGGCGGGATCGAGACCGGCGCGCTGACCATGCGCTTCACCAAGCCCTGCTCGCGCTGCATCGTCATCACCCAACAGCCCGAGACGGGCGAGCGGCAGGAGGGCAACGCGGTGCCGATGGCCCTGCGCCGTCTCGGCCAGTTCAATGCGGAAGGCGCGCTGTTCGGGATGAACGCGGTGCCGGAGGGGTTGGGGCAGATTACCGTCGGGGAGACAGTAGCCGCTCTCTGATCCTTACCCGCATTGCGCGCGGTGGAGCAGCTTCTGGTCGGCGAGTACCAGCGCCATCATCGCCTCGACCACCGGCACGCCACGGATGCCGACGCAGGGGTCATGCCGTCCCTTGGTGATGATTTCCGACGCCTCACCCTCACGGGTGACGGTGTCGACCGGGAACAGCCGGTCGGGATGAAGATCGATCGGTGCA
>CAZLTO010000211.1:0-3002 GCA_964562475.1 uncultured Sphingobium sp.
GTCACCTCGCCATCGCGCACGCGCACGAGGATTTCCGGGCTGGAGCCAATGAGCGCAAATCCCGGCATGTCGAGGCAATAAAGGAACGGCGAGGGGTTGATGCGGCGGAGCGCACGGTAGAGGCTAAGTGGCGGCAGCGGGAAGGGCGCGGTAAAGCGCTGCGCCAGCACCACCTGAAAGATGTCGCCCGCGACGATATAGTCCTGAGCGGCGAGCACCATGTCGCGATATTTGCCCTCAGGCAGCACCGGCGAGAAGGTCACGTCATCGGGCGTGGCGACCTGCGGCGCGGCGGGAATGGCTCCGGCCAGCCGCGCGGCGGTGGCATCCAGTCGTTCCGATGCCGCATCGATCGCGCGTTCCTTGTCCTGCCCGCCGCCTGCCCAGATCGGCGCGACCAGAAACAGCGCATCCTCCAGCCGGTCGAACACGAGGATCACCGACGGACGCACGAACAGCATGTCTGGCATGGCGAGCGGGTTGGGCGCGGGGCGCGGCAGTTTTTCGACCAGCCCGATCGTCTCATAGCCGAAATGACCGACGAGGCAGGCGAGCGCCGGGGGCAGCGCGGGGTCCATATCCGCGCGGCATTCCCGCACCAGCGTGCGCAGCGACGCCATGGCGCCGCTATCACAGGGCGCGAAAGCGCTCCGGTCCGTCATCCACTGGCGGTTGATCGCGGCCCTGTCTCCCTCGGCGCGGAATACGAGGTCAGGGTCCAGCCCCAGCAGGCTGTAGCGCCCGCGCACCGCGCCGCCCTCCACCGACTCGAGCAGAAAATCGCCGCGTTCCGCCTGCATCAGCTTCAGTGCGGCGGAGAGCGGCGTCTCCGTGTCCGCGATCAGCTTGCGCCACAGCAGCGCGGAACGTCCCGCCGACAGCGTAGCGCGAATATCATTCAGCGAGGCAGTAGCTGTCGTCCCCATGTTGGTTATGGCTTCGCCGCGCCGCCATTGGCATCGCGCAGCGCCTTCGTCACCTGCGCCACCGTCGCTGGATTGCGTGTCACGCCAAGATCGCGCTCCACCGCGCGGGCGAACTGATCGGCATATTCAGTGCCGATAAGGCCGGAGAGGTCCGCACGCACCTTGTCGACCAGACCCGGCACCGTGGCGGCATCGCCCTGTTGCACGGCGGTGAGCTGAACGAGGAACACGCCCTGATCGTTGGGGATGGCGATGGTCTTCACGCTCCCCTGCGTCATCGCGAACAGCATCGAGATCTGCGCGGGCGGGCGCTGATCCTGCCGCAGCAGGTCGGCACGGCGCGCGGCGATCTTCTGGGCCGGGGGTAGGGCGACACCGGCCCCGGCCAGCGCCTCCGCCATCGGCTTGCCTCTGGCTATCTCGCCCTGCAATTTCGCCGCCAGCACTTGCGCCTTGGCGAGGCCCTGGGCGAGCAGATATTGCTGCACGACGATGGGTTTCACCTTGTCGAGCGGCGGCGGCGCGGCGGCGACCACATCGCCCACCCGCACCAGCGCATAGCGCGCACCCGGCACAATCGGCACGAACTGCGGATCGTCATCCTGCTCCATGCCGAACCCGGCCTTCACCAGCGGCGCGATATCGGCGGAAGGCTTGTAGGCCGGGTCATCGACATTCTGGCCGGTGGAGAGCAGCGCGGGCGTCGTCTCAACCGCAAGGCCATTGTCCTTCACCACCTCGTCGAAGGTGGTCCCGTTGGCGATGTTGTCTTCCAGCTTGGCGATGAAATCGCCGATCAGCGTGGTGCGCTTCTGCGCCTTCAGCGCCTCGACGATCTGCGGGCGGACGGAAGCCAGCGGCTTTTCGGCGATCTTCTGGATCGCGTCGGTCTGGATGAGCGCCCAGCCGAGCGCCGTCTTCACTGGGCCGGTGATCTTGCCCTGTGGCGCGGCGAAGGCCGCCTCGGCGGCGGCTGACGAAGTTGCCTTGGCGAAGTCCGCCCTGGATAGCGCCTTGAAGGACGCGGTTTCGAGGCCATTGGCTTTAGCCGCAGCGGCTAGCGAGCCGGCAGAAACGGCGGCCTTTGCCGCACTCTCGGTCGGCAGGATGAGCTGCGCTATGTCGCGGGTTTCCTTTGCCGCATAATCGGCCTTGTGGCTGGTATAATAGGCTGCGATCTCGCTCTCGGTCGGCGTCGCCGCGGTGTCAAAGCGGCTCGCGTCGACAATCGCATAGCGCATCGCTCGTCGCTCGGGGATCGTATAGCGGCTGGCGTTCTTCTTGTAGAACGCGGCGATCTCCGCATCGCTCGGCGGGGTGGTGGGCCTGAAGGCGGCGGATGGGATCGCGGCGATCATCCCCTCGCGTGCCTCCAGCAGCAGCGAGGCGTAAGGCAGCACCGCACTATCGCTCAGCCGCGTGCCAAAGGTCGCGGGCCCGACGACAAGGCGGCCCGAAAGCTGCTGCGCGATATCCTTGCGCAGCGCATCCTCACTGATGCCCTCGGCGGTCAGCAACTGGCGGAAGGCGGATTGGCTGAACTTGCCGGTCGCGTCATGAAAGGCGGGAATGTTGGCGATCTCGGCATCGACCATGCGCTTGCTGACGTGGATGCCTTGGCTGCGCGCGAATTCCTCCAGAGAGAGGGCGGTGACGAGCTGGCTATAGATGCCTTCCACCGCGCCGAGCCCCAGGAAATCGTCGATCTTCATGCCGGGGTTTTCGCGCCGCTGCTGCTCGAAACCGCGCTGCACGCGGGATTGCACCTCGGTATCGGGCAGGGACTGGCTGCCGATTTTGGTGGATGTCTTGTTCCCGAAAAAGGAGAATCCGCTGTAATGGCTGTTGCTGGTGATGTCGCCCGCGATAAACGCGAAGGCCACCATCGCCAGAAAAGCCAATGCGAACAGCGCACCGAATTTCGATCCGATAATGCGCCTCAAGAATCCGATCATAGCAATCCTGCCCGTGCGCCGCCCAAGGGACGGCCTGCGTTGAAAATTCTGTGCCGCTTTAGGGCCACAGTCGCGGCTCGACAAGCGGACGCGCGACAAGATCTCGGCCTTTGAACATCGA
>CAZLTO010000212.1:0-2993 GCA_964562475.1 uncultured Sphingobium sp.
AATCTGCTCGGCGAGCGGCGGCGAGATGAAGCGGCCTCGCGGCGGCGGCGCGCGGCGCAGATCAATCGCCTCGATATGCGGCATGTGCTGGCCGCCGAAGCGCGACGGCAGCGCGACCCGCTGATAGCGGCCCTTGCGCGCGTTGACCTCGCTCTCGACCGACGGCGTCGCGGACGCAAGCACGATCGGGATTTTTGCGATATGCGCGCGCACCACCGCCATGTCGCGGGCATGATAATGCGCGCCCTCATCCTGCTTGTAGGCCTGATCGTGCTCCTCATCGACGATGATCAGCCCCAGATCCGCATAGGGCAGGAACAGCGCCGAACGCGCGCCGACCACGACCGGCGCCTCGCCCGTCGATATCGCCGCCCAATTGCGCTGCCGCGTGCGCGGCGTCAGCTCCGAATGCCACTCCAGCGGACGGACGCCGAAGCGCCGGGAGAAGCGATCGAGGAATTGTCCGGTCAGCGCGATTTCGGGCATCAGAATCAGGGTCTGTTTGCCCCGCCGGATGATTTCCGCCACCGCCTCGAAATAGACTTCGGTCTTGCCCGAGCCGGTGACGCCGTCGAGCAGCGCGACGTGGAAGGTGCCGTTGGCGGCGAGCGCACGCATGGCATCCACCGCGACGCGCTGCTGCGGTGAAAAATCGGGCTGCTCAAACGACGGATCTGGCGCCGGCGGCGCCAGCGGCGGCGGCATCGCCTCGACCGCCAGCGTGCCCTCATCGACCAGCCCGTCGACGACGCCTGCGCTGACGCCGGCCTCCCGCGCCGCTTCGGACTTGCCATGCAGCAGCCCATCCGACAGCACCTCGATCACCCGCCGCCGCGCCGGCGTGAGACGCTGCGGCGGCTGGCCCACCAGCCGCACACCGAGCCGCATCCGTTCCGGCCCGAGATTTTCACCCATCCGCAACGCCATGCGCAGCACCATGCCGCGCGCCGACAGCGTGTAGTTGGCGACCCAGTCGACCAGGCTGCGCAGTTCCTCCCGGAGCGGCGGCACGTCGAGCTTTTCGCCGACATCCTTCAGGCGATTATGCAGGCGCGGATCCGGCTTGGCGTTTTCCGCCCACACCACGGCGACCACTTCGCGCGGACCGAGCGGCACGCAGACGACGTCGCCGGGCTTCAGTTCCATGCCGCGCGGCACGCGGTAGGAATAGGCCTGATCGAGCGCGACCGGCACCAGCACGTCAACGACGCGCGTCGACGATGCTGCTGAACTGTTGATGCGGGTGGCGTGGTCCATCGGGAATCAGGCTTTGCGTCGTGGAGGAGGCTAGCGCCCCGCCGGAAAGTTAGCGAACGGTAAACGAAAGAGGTGCGATATAATGGCTGGAATCACCGCCTCCAAGACACCGCATAAACACAGAGCACAGAGCAGGGCTGATGGCCAAGCCAGTTCCCGCATTCCAGCCGGTCGAGCTTGAGTGCGCCGACGAAAGCATCGCGCTGGAGATGGCACGCTGGCTCACGCATCTTCGCGCCGAACGGCGGCTATCGCCGAAAACACTCGAAGCCTATGCCCGCGACCTCCGGCAGTGTCTCATTTTCCTCAGCCAGCATTGGGGCGCCCGGGTCACCCTGAAGGGTTTCGCCCAGCTGGAAGCAACCGACATCAGGGCCTTCATGGCGATGCGGCGCGCCGACGAGATCGGCAGCCGCTCGCTGATGCGGGCGCTGGCGGGATTGCGTTCGTTCGGGCGTTTTCTGGAGCGGGAGGGCAAGGGCAGGGTCGGCGCGCTGTCGGCGATCCGTGCGCCCAAGATCGGCAAGAGCCTGCCGAAGCCAATCCAGATGGAAGCCGCCAAACGTTTTGCCGATGCCGACGAACGCGCCGGCGAGGACCGCGACCCCTGGATCCTGGCGCGCGACGCGGCCGTGATGGCGCTGCTGTACGGTTCGGGCCTGCGCATCTCCGAGGCGCTCGGGCTGAAACGCCGCGATGTGCCGAAGCCCGGCGAAGGCGACGTTCTGATCGTGACCGGCAAGGGCAACAAGACCCGCATGGTGCCGGTGCTGCAGAACGTGCTGGCGCTGATTGCCGATTACGTTGCGATGTGCCCGCATCCCCTGCCCCCGGCGGACCCGATCTTCGTCGGCGCGCGCGGCGGGCCGCTCAGCCCGCGAATCATCCAGCTCACCATGGAGCGGCTGCGCGGCGCGCTCGGCCTGCCCGACAGCGCGACGCCGCACGCGCTGCGGCACTCGTTTGCAACCCATCTGCTCAGCCGCGGCGGCGACCTGCGCGCGATCCAGGAATTGCTCGGCCACGCCTCGCTCTCCACCACGCAGATCTATACCGGCATCGACACCGAACGGCTGCTGGAAGTTTACCGCAACGCCCATCCGCGCGGCTGACGCCCGCCAGATACAAAAGCGCGAAAACAACCCCATGCAAAGTAGAACGGCCGCGGTTTATTCATGCCGCGACGAAGCCGGCGGATGTCATATTGGGAGATTAGAATGCCGATAGAACAATTCTTTGATGGGTGCGCCCAAAATCCGCTCAACTCTTGCGTTGAACGGGCCGTTCGGCAATCGTGACTGCGGGTCACCTGGGGGAGAAGAACATGGGCGCACACGAAAGCATGGAGCATGCGGAGCATGCCGAGCACGCTTCAGGCTCGAACAAGAAGATCGCGTTGCTGATCGCCGTGATCGCCTTGTTTCTTGCGCTATCGGAAACGCTGGGCAAGGGCGCGCAGACCGAGGCCATCAGCAGGAACGTCGAGGCATCGAACCTGTGGGCATTCTTCCAGGCCAAAAGTATCCGCCGCACGGTGGTGCAGGCCACCGCCGAGCATGCCAAGCTCAGCATGGGGACCGTCGGCGACGATGCTGCGAAAGCCGCGCTGCAGAAGCAAATTGACGACTGGAACAAGACCGCCGCGCGCTATCGCTCGGAGCCGGAGACCGGAGTGGGCTCGGAAGAGCTCGCCAAGCGAGCGAAGAACGCCGAACACCAGCGCGACGAAGCGACGG
>CAZLTO010000213.1:0-2960 GCA_964562475.1 uncultured Sphingobium sp.
CGATAGACCCCGATCTGCTGTTCCTCGACGAGCCGACCGCCGGGCTGGACCCGATCGGCGCCGCCTCATTCGACGAGCGCACGCGCCAGTTGCAACAAACTCTGGGGTTGACGGTTTTTCTCATTACCCATGATCTCGATACGCTTCACGCCATATGTGACCGAGTTGCGGTGCTTGCGGACAGGCGCGTGATTGCTGTCGGCACTATTGACGAGTTGCTGGCGACCGAGCATCCGTGGATTCAGGAATATTTCAACGGTCCGCGGGGGCGGGCGGCGCTGTCGTCAAAAGGCGGAACCGGAAAGGATAAAGAATAGATGGAGACCCGTTCCAACCATGTTCTGGTGGGCAGCGTGGTTCTGGCGCTGCTTGCGGCGGTGATGATCGCCGCCTTCTGGTTCTCGCGCATAGCCGACGGGGATGATGACTATTACGATATCTATTTCAAGCAGGCGGTGAGCGGCCTCGCCAAGGGTTCCGGCGTCTCCTACGCGGGCGTGCCTTCGGGGCAGGTCAAGGAAATAGAGCTGTGGGACAAGGATCCCGGCTTCGTGCGCGTGCGGATCGCGGTGAAAAGCGACACGCCGGTGCTTCAGGGCACCACGGCGACCATTCAGGGCGTCGGCTTTACCGGCGTGTCGGAGATCGTGCTGGATGGCGCGGTGAAGGGTGCGCCGCCGATCGCCTGCCCGGAGGACAACCCCTATTCCGCCTGCCCCAACGGCGTGCCGGTAATCCCCACCAAACCCGGAGCGCTGGGCGAGCTGCTCACCAACGCGCCGCAGCTTATCGAGCGGCTCTCGACGCTGACCGAGCGGCTGACCGAGCTGCTCAACGATCAGAACCAGAAGAGCATCGGCGGGATATTGAAGAACACCGAGCGGCTGACCGGCGCTCTTGCCCAAAGTGCGCCGCAAATTCAGGCGACCATCGCGGAGACGCGCACCACGGTGCAGAAAGCCGGTCTCGCGGCCGACGAACTCGGCAAGCTTCTTGGCACCACCAACGCGCTGGTCAATGATGAGGGCAAGCCGATGATCGCGGACCTGCGGAAAACCCTGCAGTCCGCCAACCGCAGCCTCGATACGCTCGACAAGACGATTGCCGAGGCGCAGCCGGGCGTGCGCAGCTTCTCGCGCGATACGATGCCGGAGATGAACCTGCTGATCCGCGACCTGCGCGAGATGTCGCGCTCGCTCCGCGCGATTACCGAAAAGCTCGATCATGAGGGTGCTGGTTCCCTTATCGGATCACCCGCCCTGCCGGATTACAAGGATTGATGACCATGCGCCCATATCCCCGCACCGTTCTCAAGGCCCTGCCGCTTATGATCGCGCTCGTCGCGCTGCCCGGCTGCGTCAAATTCGGGGCGAAGCCACCGGCTCAGTTGCTTACCATCTCTGCCAAGGCGAGTCCGCAGGCCGGCCAGTCGGTGAGCAGCGTCGGGCTGCCCGTGCTTGCCGTCTTTACGCCCGACGTGCCGCGCAAGCTCGATAACCTGCGTGTCGCGGTGCAGATCGATCCCACCAGCGTCGCTTATGTGCCGAAGGCGCAATGGGCCGAAGCGCCGCGCCAGATGTTCCGCCGTGTGCTTGCCGAGACGATTGCGGCAGACGGCAGCATCTATGTCGCGGATGGCGAGCAGAGCGCGGTGCTGAGCGGACGGCGCCTCTCGGGCGCGCTCGTTGATTTCGGCATTGACGCAGCAGCGAAAGAGGCGGTTGTCACCTTCGATGCGACGCTGACCAGCGCAACGCCGGGCGAGGCGATGCGCCAGCGCTTCAGCGCGCGCGTGCCGGTGCGGAAGATCGAGGCGGATCGCGTTGCCGGACCGATCGGAGAGGCGGCGAACAAGGTGGCGGCGGATGTCGCGGCGTGGGTGAAGGGGTAATTCAGTTTTAGAGCATCGTGCCAAAAGCCGGTTCCTGCTTTCTGGCGTAATGTCCTAGCTGGCCTCGGGCGCCTTACTGTTCAACTGGATATAGTTTTCCAGGCCCATGCGTTCGATCATGCCGAACTGGGTTTCCAGCGTATCGACATGCTCTTCCTCATTTTCGAGGATGCGCTCGAATATCTCGCGGCTCACATAATCGCGCACCGTCTCACAGTGGGCGATCGCGTCCTTCAGCAGCGGGATCGCTTCATGTTCGAGGGCGAGGTCGCATTTCAGGATTTCCTCGACATTCTCACCGATCTTGAGCCTGCCGAGCTGCTGGAAATTAGGCAGCCCATCCAGAAACAATATACGGTCGGCGAGCATGTCGGCATGCTTCATCTCATCAATGGATTCGTGGCGCTCGAACTCGGCGAGCTTGGTCACGCCCCAATTGGCGAGCATGCGGTAATGGAGCCAATACTGGTTGATCGCGGTCAGCTCGTTCAACAGCGCCTTGTTGAGGAATTCTATAACCTGAGCGTCGCCCTTCATTGTCATAATCCTCCGCGCTGGACCATTTTCCGGAGCATTTTCAGGCGCAAAACCGGTATCCACTTTTGCTGAAAATGCTCTAGCTGCGGAGTGACTATGATGCAGCAGTGAGTGCGAGGCAAGCCTCAGATACAAGAGGATGGCAAGATTTCCGTGCGTTCAGAACCACATCGGTCGCCTCATCGAGGCACTGGCCGCATTGCACAGCGTGGCCCATGCGCGCATATAGCGTTTCAGCGCATCCACCATTCCGGCGAGCCATCTCGTGCAGCTCCCGCTCCCTGATCGCATTGCAGATACAGACGTACATGATGAACGAGCGTCTCCGAATCTCTTGTCACCTCTTTAATGCAAATCATTCTCAACATCAAGTGAAAGAATGGCACGTTATCCGGTTCGGGAATATGCAGAGCTTAGCCGTCATTTCCGGTCGAGCGGGATTATCGTCGTCGCGAGCCGGTCGATCTCGGCGCGGTCGTGGCTGACATAGAGGATGGGGAGCCGCATCTCGTCGCGGATGCGCTCGATCACG
>CAZLTO010000214.1:0-2893 GCA_964562475.1 uncultured Sphingobium sp.
TCGGCAGCCAGATGAAGATGCGGCTCGGCCATATGTGGATCGCCGCCAATATCCGCTCGATGGTGCTGGACCGGCGCGATCCCACGCGCGTGGTCGCGGACGTCGATTTCCTCGGCGAGGGCAATGAGGAGTTCGGCACCGGGCGCATTATCAATTTCCGCCGCGGCGTCACGCGCTATCCCACGCCAGGCACGGAGATTTTCCCGATATCCAGCGCGGATATGGACCAGATTTACGCCGCAAGCGACACGGCGCATGTGCAGATCGGCACCATCTATCCCACATCGCACACGCGCGCCGCGCTCTACGTCGACGCGCTGCTCGGCAAGCACTTCGCGCTGCTGGGTTCGACCGGCACCGGCAAATCGACCTCCGCCGCGCTTATTCTGCACAAGATCTGCGACCTGTCCCCCAAGGGACATATCGTGATGATCGACCCGCACGGCGAATATTCCGCCGCCTTTACCGACAATGGCGCACTGTACGATGCCAGTAACCTCGCGCTGCCCTACTGGCTGATGAACTTCGAGGAACATTGCGAGGTGTTCGTCACCTCAATGGGACCGGACCGCAATATCGACAGCGAGATTCTCGCCAAGTGCCTGCTCGCCGCGCGCGCCAAGAACCGGGCGGCGGAAGGCATGGCGCGGCTTACCGTCGATTCGCCGATTCCCTATCTACTCTCCGATCTCACCACGATCATTTCCAACGAGATGGGCAAGCTCGACAAGGGCACCAACTCGCTGCCCTATATGCGCCTCAAGAGCCGGATCGACGAGATCAAGGCCGATCCGCGCTATAGCTTCATGTTCTCCGGCATGCTGGTGGGCGACACGATGCAGGAATTCATCGCCAAGCTGTTCCGCCTGCCTGCGGAGGGCCGGCCGATTTCGATCGTCGATACCTCGGCGATGCCGACCGAAATCACCTCGGTGGTGGTGTCCGTGCTTTCGCGCCTCATCTTCGACTATGCGATCTGGGCGCGCAACGAGCCGAAGCGTCCGATCCTGCTCGTCTGCGAGGAGGCGCACCGCTACATCCCCAATACAACCAGCGGCGCGGGCCAGTCCGTGCGCAAGATATTGGAACGGATCGCCAAGGAAGGCCGTAAATATGGCGTATCGCTGGGCCTCATTACCCAGCGCCCGTCCGATCTGGCCGAGGGTGTGCTCTCCCAGTGCGGCACGATCATCTCGATGCGCCTCAACAACGACCGCGACCAGGCGTTCGTGAAGGCGGCGATGCCGGAGGGTGCGCGCGGGTTCCTCGATTCGATCCCGGCGCTGCGCAACCGCGAATGCATCATCTGCGGCGAGGGTGTCGCCATCCCGATCCGCGTTTCGCTGGATGATCTCGAGGAGCGACGGCGCCCGGCGTCCGCCGACCCGAGCTTCTCGGAACTGTGGAAACAGAGCGGCGGCGAGGACGACATTCTGCTGCGCACCATCACGCGCTGGCGCAACCAGGGCCGCTGATCGCCGTAAAACTAGAGCATTTTCAACATGACCGTAGACGGTCATCGGCTCGGAAAATGCGGCCATCAAAGACAGGAGCGTTTTCGCTCATAGTTAAAACGCTCTAGCCGCTGGATGGCGTGCCCCGGCAATCGCCTCACTTGATGGCGATAAAGCCCTCGAAGCAGATATATTTCATCACGGTCGTCACGTCCTTGAACCCGGCGCGGGCGAACAGATCGAGATTGCCCTGGGTCGAGAACGGTTCGAGCACGCCCTTCAGGCTGCGCGTCTTGGTGACGATCTCCTCGCAGTCGAAACCTTGGGACAGCTTGAATTCGTTATACATGCCGACCATCATGTCCTGAAAGCGGGCGTCGGGTGCGCGCACCTTCTCGAACAGGATCAGCGCGCCGCCCCAGTTCAATGCATTATACAGTCTGTCGAACAGCTTCTGCCGGTCGCGCGGCGGAATGAACTGGATCGTGTAATAGGAGATGATGAGGTCCGCAGGCTCGAACTCGAAATTCCGCGCGTCATCCTCGATAATCGTCACCGAAGGCGTGTCGGTGCAATGCTCGCGCGCCTTGGCGACCATCGGCCCGACCGGGTCGATGCCGACAAAGCGCGCGCCCTCGCGGTGGGCATTGTGCCGCGCCACCTTGCGGATCAGTTCGCCGGTCGATGTGCCGATTTCATAGACGGTGCTGGTCTTGTCGACGAAATAGTCAGAGAGCTGGCAGACAAGCTCATGGCCCTTTTCGTAAAGCGGCACCGACTGCCGGACATGATCGACAAAGGTGTCCGCGACCTTACCATCGAAGGTCCAGCCGGCATTCTGTGTCTCGATATTCTGACCCACCTTGGCTAGCTTTGTCATTGCCTGTGTTCCCTCGAACCTGAATTACCCAATAGTATGTGCCGCATGGCCGATCCGATCAAGCGCGTTAAGCCTGATCCTTAACCCCGCACCCGCTGCCCTGCCGCGCGCAGCAGTTGCCGCGCCGCAAAATACAGCCTTCCCCCTTCCAGAAAGTTACGCCACGCCCATGAATTGCGAAAATAATGCATGTCGATGCGGGGAATGTCGTGGCGGTGATCTGTGCGCTGCGCTTCGGCAAAGCGGGTGCCGAAGGCGATCGCATAATGATCGGCGATCTCGCACACCACATTGGTATCGACCGCGCCATAGGGTGCGGCGAACGAAGGCGGGAACGCGCCGAGCCATTCGGCCAGATCCGCAGCGCTGCCTGCGATTTCTTCGGTGCGCGCCTTGCCCGAAACGGAGGGTAGCGGGCAGTGCGTGCGGCCATGCGCGCCGAATTCCATGCCCTCCGCCGCCAGCGCGACAATCTGCTCGCGGGTCATCAGCGGGCGGTTGGTCGGTGGATGGGTATACCAGTCCTCCACCCCACCCAATTTGCGCGTCGGCACGAACA
>CAZLTO010000215.1:0-2863 GCA_964562475.1 uncultured Sphingobium sp.
TACAGTCGTTGCCCCGGCCATCGTTCAGGTCTTCCTTCAGCCTGATCATGAGCTGGGGACGCAGGTCTGGCGGCAGGTCGCTGATCAGTTGCGCGCCCGCTGGCCAAAGCTCGGCGCTTGCATGGACGATGCCGAGCACGACGTGCTCGCCTACATGACCTTCCCCGAGCAGCACCGGGTCAAGCTCCACAGCACCAATCCGCTGGAACGCCTGAACAAGGAAGTGAAGCGCCGCGCCGATGTGGTCGGCATCTTCCCGAACGAGGACAGCATCATCCGCCTCGTCGGCGCCGTCCTGCTCGAGCAGAATGACGAATACCAGCTCCAGCACCGCTACATGCAAATCGAGGGCATGGCCGCCCTTGCCACACCAATGATCGAGGAGGCACAGCCGCTACAGATTACACCCAAGGCCGCCTGAAAATGCAGCCCAGTGGCCACACCCGATTTTACACCACATTGACGGACGCGACCCCGTCAAAATCTTCCTCCGGGCCTAGTAGATCGGCAATCTCGATGACGGCGGGAAGGTCAGCGCCATGATTTTCGGCGAGGTCTTTGATGTAGCCGAAGCGGTCGAAATTGCCCTCTTCCTCATAGCGAGCGAGCGGGATGGTGCGGGCGGCGTTGATCCGAAGAATTGTTGCCAGCGGAATGTCGGTCATGTGCTGTTTTCCCTGCCTAGAATGGAGCCGAAGGCGATGACGGGTCATCGACTTCTGCCCAGCGGCGAGCAGGGCCGGGGAATGCCGCAAATCAGGGCCGATCAGGGGGGAGGGGGATCACCCGTCCTGCACGGAGCGTAGCGAAGGAAGGGCGGGGAAACCCGCCTGATCGCCAAGCGAGGCCGCATAGCGGCCGAGACGGTCCAGCCCTTGCGGCAGGGGGCAGGAACAGGCCCCGAAGTCGAACAGCGGGCACGGCGGCATTGCCGCCTCAATCTAGGGAAAAGCGCCCGCCAGGTCATAGCGTAGCGGCGACCTAGCGGGCGCTGCGGCATGTCGCCGGCGACATGCCCAACGGATAGCGCCGGAAGCATCCGAGTAATCGGATCCTCCGTCAGTTTAATTGCCCGAGCGGTTGCGCGACACGTCCGCATAAGGTTTGCGGCGGCACTGGCTGCACCGAAGCCGCGCGATGAGTTCGTATATGCGGGTATCGAAAGAAATGCGGCGTGAGCGGGCGAAGTCGCCCAGCGGGGCGACGACGCGGCGACCGCAAGCGCACTGGATGCGCAGATAGCAGCCTTGCCGATACCAGATAGGATCAATGGGCTTGGGGCGGTTGTAGTTCGCGGCCATTGGGCGCTTATGCGCCAAACGGAACAGGAGGGGAACGCGCCGCGCGCACGCCGGTTATTGGATTGGCAAGGGAAAAGGGCTATATAGGCAATGCTTCGTGTGCTGATTCATTTCACGCACCTACCTGAACCCGCCGTGCTGTCACACGGCGGGTTCAAACTTTTAGGGCGGGCGGCCCTGTCAGACCACCCGCCCCGCTGGATCAGCCCTTATCGGACTTCCCCAGCTTCACAATTGCAATCACGAGCGCGACGGCTGCGATCGTCAATTGAGCTGCTTCATATGCTGTCAAATCACATCACCTCCTTTGAGCGAGAGGATTTGCGAAAGGCCGCTGTCACAGTCCTTCGCCCTCGCTCGATGAAGGCTATACAACGGATTGACGACAATGCGCGCGAAACGCTCTTCACATTTTCGTGAAGCCATTGGATGATCGCCGGCGACCGTTGATGAAAAGGGGAAGCTATGGGCCTCGTATCGCAGGTTAGCGCCGATGACCGGGAAAGCGCATGGCGAATAGTCCGTCATCGCGAAATCATGGAACGACTGATTCCGCTTTGGGCCGTGCTCGGCGTTGCGCTGGTGTTGATGGGCGTGGACCTGGGCGGGCGTCTGCTGTGGACGCTGCCGATGATCGGATATGTCTTTGGGGTGATGGCGGTCGATCACGGCCCTGATTACCGCGCCGCGAATTATTGGGTGCCGGTCCTGGGAAGCCAAGCGGCGGCGCTGCTGCCTCTCATCACCAAATTCTAGATCTCTCTGGAGCGGTGGCAGCTGCCACCGCTCCACGCGCGTCAAGCTCTGCCCTCGAAGCGGGCGATCAGCTGCTCCGCTACGGAAGCAATTTCGGCGGGGTCGGCGGTTTGAGTGCAATCGCCGCCTACAACAGCGCCGAGCGTGCCGCCGTCCAGTTGGACAACGTGGACACGCCACACGTCGCGCCGGAGTTCGTATTGATCGGGAAGCGGCCTCTGCATGATTTCATGAAACACTAGGTCAACCCATTGGCGCGCGTCCGGATCGGAAGACGCATCGGCGTAGTCGGCGCGGCTCGCCATGACGCTGTATCGGTCGCCTAGCATGAATTGGCGTTCGCGCGCGCGTCGGTCCTGCTCGATCCGCGTCACGCGATCTTTTTCCGCCCGCTTCATGGCCTGTTTCATCCGAACATCGTCGGCGCTGCGCGTCAGCGCCGCCATGATGTTGAGGACGCGCGCGGGCATATAATGCCCCGCGCGCTCGGCCGCCTCGATCACAAATTGCAAATCGCTGATCTCGGTAGGCGAGAGGGTGACGCGAACGGCGCTCGCCGTGTTGCTGATTTTCATGGCTGCGGCTCCGGCTCTTCTTTCGCCTTGTAGGCGGCAAGGCCGATCCATGATCCGTTGTCGCCGCGAAACTGGCGCACAACATCGCCGCCGTCCCAATGGCCGGTGAAGATGCCGCGCCGGTTGATGCCGCCGACGGGGCGCGTGCGCCCCGCCCGAAGGCGGGCGCGGCGCGTTGCTCGATCTAGGTGGCGCCTGGGTTTCATGGTCAATCCTTCCTATTCGCCGGCG
>CAZLTO010000216.1:0-2852 GCA_964562475.1 uncultured Sphingobium sp.
CGGCCCGCCGGTGCAAAGAACGGTCGGGGAGTAGCTCAGCCTGGTAGAGCACTGTCTTCGGGAGGCAGGGGCCGGAGGTTCGAATCCTCTCTCCCCGACCAAATTTCCTCAAAGCCCTGTTTACACCGATTTGGGACACGCGCCCGGCTTACAGGCGCGCATTCTCCACATCGGGCGTCGGCAATGCGGCTTCGGGCGCGGCAGGGTCGCGCGCCAGCGTCTCGATCTGCTCCAGCTCCTCCAGATCGCGCCCGTTGGTCTCGATATTCAAGTCGCGCAGCTTGCGGCCCGTCACCAGCACCCGGCTCTCGAAGCTGGAAGTGAACTTGTTATAGTCCGCCACCGCGCTGTTGAGGCTCCGCCCCATCTTGCGCAAGCCCGACGCGGCGACCGCGAGCCGCTCGTAGATTTCCTTGCCGAGCTGGCCGATCTGCTTCGCCTCCTCGGCCATTTTCTCCTGCCGCCACACCGCCGCGACCGTGCGGGCAATGGCGATGAGGTTGGTCGGCGTCGCGAGCAGCACGCGCTTTCCAAAGGCATAATCCCACAGGCTCGCGTCATGATCCAATGCGGCGGTGAGGAAATGCTCGCCCGGCACGAACATGATGACATAATCGGGCGTATCCGCGAACTGCGCCTGATAATCCTTGCGTCCCAGCGCATCGACATGGTTCCGCATCCCGGCGACATGGCGCGCGAGGCATTCCGCGCGCGCGGCGTCATTCTCCGCCTCGACGGCGTCCTGATAGGCGTTCAGCGACACCTTGGCGTCGATCACGAGGCTGCGCCCGCCGGGAATGCGCACGATCACGTCCGGGCGCAGGCGACCATCCGCGCTCTCGACACTCACCTCGGTCTGGAAATCGGCATGTTCGGAAAGCCCCGCGCTTTCGAGCACATTGCGGAGCTGCTGCTCGCCCCAGCGACCGCGCGCCTTGGGGCCAGCGCGGAGCGAGGTGACGAGTCGCTGCGCCTCGGCCTGCACCCGCTCCTGCCCGACGCGCATCGAATCCATCAGGCCTTTCAACTCCCCATAAGCCTCGGTGCGGGCGCGCTCTATATCGCTGATTTTCGTATCATGCTGCCTGATGCTCTCGCCAATCGGCTGGAGCAGCGCCTTCAGCTGCGCCTCGCTGCGCTCATGCTGCTGCGACAGGCGCTGGTCGGCGCGCTCGAGAAAGGCGCGCTGCGCCTCGCCCAAGAGCTTGCCGCCGATCTCGCTGAACTGCGCGGAGAGCTGTTCCTTCGCCTCCGTGAGCGAACGAAGCTGCGCCTCGAACCCCTCGTTCCGCGCCTGTGATTCGGCTTCCAATGCGGCGAGGCGGGTGCGGGCGGCATCGCGATCCTCGCGCATCATGGAAAGCTCCGCGCGCACCTGCTCAGCCCGGCGCTGTTCCTCAACGATATCCCGCAACGCCGCGTTGCGCTGTTCCTCGGCGCGCAGCAAGCCATCCGCCGCCTCGCGCTCCCGCCGCCGCAGCTCGGCAACCGGACGCGCGCCGAGAAACCAGCCGAGGGCAATGCCCAGAAACAGGCTCCCCGCAATGAAAATCAATTCCAGTGGAGTCATATCAATCTATCAGTCTTAAAAACGAATGGGGGCAATGCGCCCCCACCCCACTCTTACTCACCATCGTGCTGCTGCACAGCACTCCATGCTTCACGTTCTGTGTCGTACGACTGGTAAGAAATCAGAAGCACTCCCGATGGGGTATAGCAATATATTCTCCATCGGGATTTTTCATCCCGATGGACGTGCCAATTCACGTCATTCATCTTCTGCCCTTTCTGAGCAACAAATGAGTAACGATACTGTTCCAGAACAGGAGCAAAGAGCGTGTTGAAGACTGACAATCGTAGGCCTTATTTTTTGTTCTTAAACGTACAACCCGTTTCTTAAAAGTCTCTCTCAGCAGTGTCCTTCACAAACATCTAACGACATCAGGCTTATCGTTAACTCATGCGTCGAGCCTAGAACGCTCCCTATTATTAGAGCGATCCAACAGTACACGCAATGCAGAACAAGCGGTGAACAAAAATAATTGTGGATAAATCGCTCACGCCGCGCGGCGGGCTTTTTCCAGCTTCTTCAAGAGCATATCCCGCTTGAGGCGCGAGAGATGGTCGATGAACAGCACCCCGTTCAGATGGTCCATCTCGTGCTGGAGGCAGGTGGCGAGCAGGCCGTCCAGCGTCTGCTCATGGATGCGGCCTTCGCGGTCCAGCCAGCTTACCCGCACCGTCGCCGGGCGCTCGACCTCGGCGAACTGATCGGGCACCGAGAGGCAGCCTTCGTTATAGATCGAAAGCTGGTCCGATCCTTCCAATATCTGCGGATTGATGAACACGCGCGGGGTTTTGACCGGCGGCGCATCCTCCTCGTCCGACTCCGGCTCCTGCAAATCCATCACCAGCAGGCGCTTGGGCACGCCGACCTGGATCGCGGCAAGGCCGATGCCCGGCGCGGCGTACATCGTCTCGAACATGTCGTCGATCAGCTGCTGCAGATCGTCGTCAATCTCCTCCACCGGCGTGGAAATAGTGCGCAGCACCGGATCGGGCGCTTCGAGGATCGGAAGGATAGCCATATACTCTCAGATATGGGAACGAAGCGGGAATATCAAGAGGATCGGGCGACGGCTTTGGCCGTATTCTGATGCGATCAGCTAATCGGCCTGCGCGCCCGCAACGCCTGCGCCAGCGTGCCTTCGTCGAGATAATCAAGCTCGCCGCCCACAGGCAGGCCATGCGCGAGTTGGGTGAGGCGGATCGGCAGCCCTTCCAGCCGCTCGGCGATATAATGCGCGGTCGTCTGCCCTTCCAGCGTCGCGTTCATCGCCAGCACCACCTCA
>CAZLTO010000217.1:0-2819 GCA_964562475.1 uncultured Sphingobium sp.
TCGATACCGAGAATGAGCGCCATGCCCGCCACCGGCACGTCCGCCACAATCGACAGGGTGGCCGCGAGCGTGATGAAGCCCGCGCCCGTCACGCCGGCCGCCCCCTTGGAGGAAATCATCGCCACGCCAAGCAACAGGACCTGCTGGCCCAGCGTGAGGTCCACGTTGCAAGCCTGCGCGATGAACAGGGTGGCGAGTGTCATGTAGATATTGGTGCCGTCGAGATTGAAGCTGTATCCGGTGGGCACCACCAGCCCGACCACCGTTTTGGGACAGCCTGCGCGTTCAAGCTTTTCAATGAGCGCAGGCAAGGCGCTTTCGGAAGACGAGGTTCCCAGCACGAGCAAAAGCTCCGCCTTGAGATAGGCAATGAGCCGGAAGATCGAAAATCCGGCCAGCCGCGCGACCCCGCCCAGAACCACCAGCACAAACAGCAACGATGTGACATAGAAAGTAGCAACCAGCTGGGCGAGGTTGGCCATGCTGGCAATGCCATATTTGCCGATGGTGAAAGACATAGCCGCGAAGGCGCCCAGCGGGGCGACCTTCATCACGATTGAGATCAGCCGGAAAAATATGATCGCAATGTCTTCGAGCAGGCCCAGCAGCCGCGAACCACGCTCACCCACCGTCGCCAACGCCACGCCGAACAGGATCGAAACGAACAACACCTGAAGAATGTTGCCCTCGCTCAACGACGACAAAAACGTATCGGGAATGATCGCGGTGAGGAAGCCCGCTATAGTGGTTTCGTGCGCCTTGTCGGCAAAGTCTGTGACCTTGGCGGCATCAAGGCTGGCGGGGTCGATGTTGAGACCGGCGCCCGGCTGGACGGTGTTGGCCACCACCAGCCCGACGATCAATGCCAGGGTGGAGAAAAACAGGAAATAGGCAAAGGCTTTTGCCGCGATCCGCCCCACGGAGGACAGATCCCGCAAACCGGCAATACCCGTGACGATGGTCAGGAAGATGACCGGGGCGATCACCATCTTGACCAGTTTGATGAAGGCATCGCCCAGCGGCTTCATGGCCTCGCCGGTCGCCGGGGCAAAATGGCCGAGCGCTACACCGGCCACGATAGCGAGCAGCACCTGCACGTAAAGATGCGTATACCATGCATGGGGAGGTGGCGGCGATGCCTTGCTCAGCGTTTCCGGTAGCATAGATCAGGCCCTCCAAAGCAAAACACCCATCCGGGCGCTAATACCTGCATCAGCCTTAAGGCGGCCTATGCCAACAATACAATCCCCGCCTGATCCTCCCCCGCTTTAGAGGATACGGTCTATATCCAGAAATGCGCAACCATGATGGTCAGTTGACAATGCGCGCAGACTGCCGCGCCGGAATTGCTCAGCCGTCGCTGGCTCGCTCGATGTCCGCGCCGACAGCCTGCAGCTTTTCCTCAAGCCGCTCATAGCCGCGATCGAGGTGATAGACGCGGTTGACTTGGCTTTCGCCTTCCGCCGCGAGGCCGGCGAGGATCAGGCTCATAGAAGCGCGCAGATCGGTCGCCATCACCGGCGCGCCGGTCAGCTTCGCGACACCGCGCACGACCGCGGTGCGGCCGTTCACGGAAATATCCGCGCCCATGCGCGCCAGCTCCGGCACATGCATATAGCGATTTTCAAAGATCGTCTCGGTGAGCACGCTCGCGCCGTCAGCCAGCGTCAGCATCGCCATGAACTGCGCCTGCATGTCGGTCGGGAAGGCGGGGAACGGCGCGGTCGAGAGCGTCAATGGCAGCAACCGGCCTTCCGCCGCGACGCGGATCGAGTTGCGCTCGCTCTCCACATGCACGCCACAGTCGCGCAGGGCCGACAGCACCGCCTGCATATCGTCTGCATGCGCGCCGACCAGCTCGATGTCGCCGCCAGTGATCGCCGCCGCGCAGGCATAGCTGCCCGCCTCGATCCGGTCAGGCATCACCGCATAAGTTGCGCCATGGAGGCGCGGTTTGCCATGGATGGTGAGCCGGTCCGTGCCGACGCCCTCGATCTCCGCGCCCATCGCGATCAGCATACGGCAGAGGTCGGTAATCTCCGGCTCGCGCGCCGCGTTTTCGAGGATGCAGACCCCGCTCGCGGTACTGGCCGCCATCAGCGCGTTTTCCGTTGCGCCAACCGAGACCACCGGGAACACATATTTGCCGCCGGGAAGACCGCCATCAGGCGCCGAGGCGCGGACATAGCCCGCCGCCAGCTCGATATGCGCGCCGAACGCCTCCAGCGCCTTCAGGTGCAGGTCGATCGGCCGGTTGCCAATGGTGCAGCCGCCGGGCAGCGAGACGGTCGCCTCGCCCGCCCGCGCCAGCAGCGGGCCAAGCACGAGGATCGACGCGCGCATCTTGCGCACGATGTCATAGGGCGCTTCGGTCGAGGTGATCCGCCCGGCGCGCATCGTCATCACCCGACCGAAATCCTCCGGCCGTGCACCCTCGATCATCGTCGAGGCGCCGAGCTGATTGAGCAAATGCCCGAAGCTGTCGACATCCGCGAGGCGTGGCAGGTTGCGCAGTGTCACTGGTTCGTCCGTCAGCAAGGCGCAGGGCAGCAGTGCGAGGGCGGAATTCTTGGCGCCGGAGATAGGGAGGCGGCACGTCAGGCGGTTGCCGCCGCGAATGATGATGCGATCCATCGCGCAGCTATTAACGGCTAATGATTGGCGCGCAAGAGGGGTACGTTAAGGTTGCAGCTCGACATCCCAATAGAGCCAGTCACGCCAGCTCTCGTGCAGATGGCCGGGCGGGAAGGCGCGGGCATGTTCCTGAAGCTGCCACGTCGTCGGGCGGAACGGCTCGACGTGCAGCTTCACATACGCGC
>CAZLTO010000218.1:0-2801 GCA_964562475.1 uncultured Sphingobium sp.
CGAGCGGCCGGGGCGGGTAAAGGCTCTCATGCCACGGCCCTCCCGGCGATCTTCGCCTGCAGCCGGTTGACCAGCGCAAGCACGACGAACGAGAAAAGCAGCATTACGACCGCGATGGCGGACGCGCCCGCATAGTCATATTGCTCCAGTTGCGTGACGATCAGCAGCGGTGGGATTTCCGACACCATCGGCATGTTGCCGGCGATGAAGATCACCGATCCATATTCGCCGACCCCGCGCGCGAACGCCATTGCGCAACCCGCGAGCAGGGCAGGTGTGATCTCAGGCAGCACCACATGGAAGAAGCGCTGATAGCGGCTGGCGCCCAGCGTAGCGGCGGCCTCTTCATAGGCGATGTCGAGGTCCATCAGCACCGGCTCGATCGTGCGCACCACGAACGGCAGGCCGATGAAGGTCAGGGCGACGACGATGCCCTGCGGATGATAGGCGACCGGAATACCCAGCGGTGCGAGCAGGCTGCCAATCCACCCCGTATCCGCATAGAGCGTGGTGAGCGCGATACCGGCGACCGCCGTCGGTAATGCGAACGGCAGGTCGATCAGCGCCGAAAGCAGGCGCCGACCCGGAAATTTCAATCGCACTAGCACCCAGGCGATGACGAGGCCGAACAGCGCATTGATCGCCGCCGCAATGAATGCCGCGCCGAAGCCGACCTTGTAGCTGGCCAGCGCACGCTCGGAAAAACCGGCATCTATGAAATGATGCCAGCCATCGCCGAACGAGCGGATGAACACGGCGCTTAAAGGCACGAGAACGATGGCGCTGACCCAGAAAAGGGTCAGCCCCATACTTAGCCCGAAGCCGGGCAAGGCAGATTGTCTTTTCATTTTTCCCCCCTTGGAAAAAACTTAGAAGTCTACTTGCAGACGCGATGCGAACGCATCGCCCTTGCTTGTGCCGACGCCGGTGGCGACGAGACCGGAATTACGGCCGGTGAAACGGATGTAGTTGAAGGACGCGCGGAAGTTGGGATTGAAATACCAGTTCAGCGCTCCGGTCCATGTATGCGCCTTGCGACCATTTGGGTTTGTGGCAGCGTTCACGGCGCCGAGCGCGGAATCGGTGAGGTCGATCTCGTCATAGCGGGCGGCGATTTCCACCGCACCCCATTTGCCCTTGGCCGGGTCGAAATCGCTGAACGGCTTGACCTTGTCCACATTGCCTCCCTTGAAGCTGCGGGATTCACCCGTGAGGAACACACTGCCAGCAATATTGAAGCCTGAAAAGTCCAGCGACGGCAAGGTGCCGAGTCGATCGAGTTTCAGCGCGCCATATTCGCCCTGCACCGAGAACGGGCCGAACACCACGGCACCTTCCGCGCCGAGATAGTCGGCTGACTGGACGTTCGTGAGCGCTACGGAGAACAGCCTGCCATCATCCACGCGCACATTGGGACGGTCGGACAGCGTAACGGCCTTATTGCCGAAATGGCTGACATGATAGGCGGATGCGCCGATATGGACTACCCGACCCGTGTCTAGGATTGGATCGAAGGTGACGCGGGCGTTGACCCCATAGGGTTCGTCCTTGCTGGTTGCGTTGCGCGTTACGCCCTCGGCCCCTCCGAACACGCCTATGGTCGCGTTGAGCTTGTCCGTAGTGTAGGCGAGCGAGACGCCGAGCCTGCGCTCCGCGCCAACCGCGCCAAAGGTGTTGCTGGCGAGCGACCGCTCAAAGAAAGTGTTGTTGGCATCCGAAGTGTTCGCCTCAAGCCCATAGGGCGCTTTATGCTGGCCTACGGTGACGCTCAGCTTCGGGTTGATGACATAAGAGATATAGGCGTCGAGCAGGTTGACCGACTGCTTCACATATTCGGCGTCCAGCCGCCATTTGAAGCGCTTGTAGGCGGTGCCCTCGAAGCCGAAGCGGGCGCGGCGCAGGTCCGTTCCGTCGCTGAACTGATAGCCGCCCTGGCGCTCGTTAAAGGTCGCATAATCCACCTGCAACACGCCGCGCGGCTTGAAGGTGAAATTGTCGTTCACGTCGGAGAACACAGGCACCACACCGGGCTGGGCGGCCTTGGCGGCGCGCACCTCGACATTCTGGACGCGGGTCTGCGTCTGCGCGGCCTGTTGCTCCAGCTCGGTATTGCGGGCTTCGAGCTGGCGGATGCGGGCCTCCATCGCGTTAAGGCGATCCAGCACAGGGTCGCCCGTACTGGCTGGTGGTGCAGCAGGCGCGGTTACGGCGCCGTCGTCGGCAGGCAGCAGGCTATCGATGGGCGAGCCATCGGTCGTCTGGGCGAATGCTGCGGAAGGCAGCAGGGCGAGAGCGGCCGCAGAGGCCAGAAGCAGGTGTTTCATGTGGTTTCCCCTGTTGTGGATTTGGCGCCACCCGGACGGCACAAGGGGGGACAAGTCCCGTCCGAGTGGCATGAGAAGGACGTTTGCGCCCATCGTTATATATGAATAAATATAGCGTTGTAGCAATCAGCGTTTCGCGGCTTCGAACGCCTGATCGAACAAGGCGCCATCGTTGAAGAATGTCGCCTGCGCCTTGTTCCAGCCGCCAAAATGACGGTCGATGCTCAGCAGCGGGATGTTTTTGAAATTGCGTGCATATTTTGTAGCCACTCCGGGATCGCGCGGGCGATAATAATTCTGCGCGATGATCTCCTGCGCCTGCGGCGTGTAAAGGAACTTCAGATAAGCGGTTGCGGCAGCGCGCGTGCCGTGCTTGTCAACGTTCGCATCCACCACCGCGACCGGCGGCTCGGCTAGGATCGAGATCGACGGCGTGACGATCTCGAACTTGCCCGCGCCCAGCTTCTGCGTGGCGAG
>CAZLTO010000219.1:0-2787 GCA_964562475.1 uncultured Sphingobium sp.
ATCTGCGCGCCCATGTTCTCGAACTTGTCCTTCAGTTCGATTTCCTTGGCGACGGTGACGCCGTCCTTGGTGATGCGCGGAGCGCCGAAGCTCTTGTCGATTACGACGTTGCGGCCCTTGGGGCCCAGCGTGACCTTCACCGCGTCGGCGAGGATATCGACGCCGCGCAGAATGCGTTCACGGGCGTCGCGGGAGA
This sequence comes from uncultured Sphingobium sp., assembly GCA_964562475.1. Classification (GTDB taxonomy): domain Bacteria; phylum Pseudomonadota; class Alphaproteobacteria; order Sphingomonadales; family Sphingomonadaceae; genus Sphingobium. The sequence continues at coordinate 197 of CAZLTO010000219.1, forward strand.
ATCTTACGTCTTTTGCAGCCATGGTTATTACCTCTGCTTTCTAGAATTTCAGTTGATGTGGAAATTCAGGCGACAATACCCAGAATATCCGACTCTTTCATGATGAGCAGGTCGTCGCCGTCGATCTTGACTTCGGTGCCTGACCATTTCCCGAACAGAATGCGGTCGCCCGCCTTCACGTCGAGCGGCGTAACCTTGCCATCTTCAGCCTTGGCGCCGGAACCGACGGAGACGACTTCGCCTTCCTGCGGCTTTTCCTTGGCGCTGTCGGGGATGATGATGCCACCCGCAGTCTTTTCCTCGGCCTCTACTCGGCGAACGAGGACGCGGTCATGCAAAGGACGAAATCCCATAAATATGCCTTTCCCTTTCCAGTGGGGACATTGGTGTTGCCGGTTCCAGAGTAGCAGGGCTATTCGGAAACCGAGCCATATCCCCCAATAAATTGCAATTAGCACTCTCAAGGCGAGAGTGCCAGCGATCGCTATATGGGGCGCGAGAATAGCGCATCAAGGGGACGAAAAAATAATATCGCAACTTTTCGATAATTTTTGCAAGCGGCCCGGGATCAGGCGCGCGGCAGTTGCGGTATTTCGACCGATGGCCTAGCTGTATCCCCCCATCGTGCTGGAGCCCTTTATGATTTTCCTGAAAGCAATCTGGCGCTTCATCGTCGGCGTGAAGGATGTGCTCGTAATATGCTTTATGCTGCTGTTCTTCGGCGGGCTTTACGCCCTCCTGAGCATGGCCCCCGGCGAACGGCCCTTGCACACGCATGAGGGCGCCCTTCTGGTTCGGCTTGACGGGACATTAGTCGAGCAGCCTGAAGCCGTTGATCCCTTCGCCATGCTATTCGGCAATGAGGCACCCGTCCGACAATATCGGCTGCGCGATGTTGTCTCGGCGGTAGAAGCGGCACAGACCGACAGCAAAGTGAAAGCAGTCGTTCTCGATCTCGATGGCTTCATGGGCGGCGGTCAGGTCGCCCTCACCCGTCTGGGAAAAGCGCTCGATGATGTGCGCGCGGCGAAAAAGCCGGTACTGGCCTATGCCACGCTTTATACCGACGACAGCTACCAGCTCGCCGCGCATGCCAGCGAGGTCTGGATGCACCCTCTCGGTGCGGTGGCGCTGTCCGGCCCCGGCGGCTCGATGCCCTATTTCAAGGGACTGATGGATAAGCTCGGCATCACTGCGCATATCTATCGCGTCGGCACCTATAAAAGCGCGGTCGAGCCATTCATGCTGACCGAGCAATCGCCCGATGCCAGAGCCGCCAATCAGGCGCTCGTCGACAGTCTGTGGGCCAACTGGCGCGCGGATGTCGGCAAAGCGCGCCCTGCTGCGAAGCTCGCGACCTATAGTGCGGCACCATTGCAGGCGATCGAGGCGGCGAAGGGCGATCTCTCTCAGGCAGCGTTGTCGGCCAGACTGGTCGACAAGATCGGCGACGATCGCGCCTTCCAAGACCGGGTGATGGCATTAGCGGGCGAGGCCCCAGACCATCAGGAGGGGCCAGCCTATGCCGCTATTGCGCTTCAGGATTATGTGCGCGCCCACCGCCCCACATCCCTTGGCCAGATCGGCGTTATCACGGTTGCCGGCGATATTGTGGATGGGGAGGCCGGCCCCGGCGCGGCGGGAGGAGACAGCATCGTGGAGTTGATCGACGAAGCCGTTGCGAATGACGACATCAAGGCGCTGGTGCTGCGCGTGGACTCGCCGGGCGGCTCCGTGCTCGCATCGGAGCGTATCCGCAGCGCGCTCATCGCGGCCAAGGCCCACAAAATCCCGATCGTCGCCTCGATGGGCAATGTCGCGGCCAGCGGCGGCTATTGGGTATCGACCGCGGCGGACAGGATTTATGCGGAGCCATCCACGATAACCGGGTCCATCGGCGTATTCGGCATCTTGCCAAGCTTCGAAGGGCTGCTCGCCAAGCTCGGCATCACGTCGGACGGGGTCAAGACGACGCCGCTCTCCGGCCAACCCGATATTATGGGCGGCTTCAGCGACGACTTCAATCGCATCACCCAAATCAGCGTCGAAGACATGTACCGGCGGTTTCTGTCGCTCGTCGCCAGTGCCCGTCGCAAGAGCCCGGAGCAGATCGACCGCATCGCCCAGGGCCGCGTCTGGGATGGCGGGACCGCGCGGCAGCTCGGGCTGATCGATGGCTTTGGCGGGCTGGAGGAATCCATTGCCGAAGCCGCCCGCCTCGCCAAAATTGATCCGAAGATGGCCCGCCCGGTCTATGTCGATCCGAAACCCGATCCGTTCACGGCGCTGATCGAGAGATGGACCGAGGAGGGTGAAGCGCGGTTTGCGCGGAGATCGAGCACACGCGACCTGATTGGGTATCAGGCCGCAAGGCAGCGTGCATTGCTCCTGAGGGCGATCGAGGATGCTGGCCTGATGGCCGAAGGCGCCTCCATTCAGGCGCGATGCCTCGAATGTGGCGTTTTTCAGCCTCTTACGAGGCAAAGCGCGCAAGACCGATCGTTAGTGAGGGCGTGGGTTTCGACTTTACGATAATTTAGAGCATCGTGCCAAAAAGTGGGAACCGGTTTTTGGCAATAAACGATGCGACA
>CAZLTO010000220.1:0-2773 GCA_964562475.1 uncultured Sphingobium sp.
CCATCTCGGCATAAAGAAAATCCGCCGTAGCCGCGTCGATGAGCTGCATGCCGCCCTTGGGCAGCGCATGCTGGGCGAGGAAGGCATCGTCTGCGGGGGCGATCACGTCGACAATTGGGTTGCCAATGGCGACGACATCAAAGCTGGGCTGGGTCAATGGGAAGTCCTTAAGGCGACAAATGGGGATCGTATCACGGCGTAGCGGCGGCGTTCGCCTTGTGCAAGGTCGTGGTTGCGGTCTAGGAGGACGGCATGAAGTCCATTTTGCCTATCAGCCTGTTTTCAGCCTTTGCCCTTTCCGCCTGCGGGCCGACATCCGAGGCACCGCAAACCACTTTGCCCGCCCCGCCGATGGCAGGCACCTATGGCGCGCCCAAGCCGCTCGTCGGGCTGGACGCGAAGCGGCTCATCGCCCGCTTTGGCGAGCCGCGCCTCGACATCCGCGACCGCACGGTGCGCAAGCTCCAGTTCATGACCGGAGGCTGCGTGCTTGACGCCTATCTCTACACCACCTCGCGCGGCAAGGAGCCGACAGTGAGCTATATCGATACGCGACGGACAGACGGCTCGGACGTCGACCCCGCCGCCTGCGGAATCAACTGAGGCGGCTTAGCGCCCAGCGTGCGGAGTCGGCCACAACGGCATCCTCATCATCGATAAGAGATTCGAGCGCAGGAATCAGAGTCTTGTCGCCGCTGTTCCCGGCGGCAATGGCGGCGTTGCGCACCATGCGGTTGCGACCGATGCGCTTGATCGGAGAACCGGAGAATATCTCGCGGAAGCCCGCGTCATCCATCGCAAGCAGATCGGCGAGGCGCGGTGCGGCGAGTTCGGCGCGCGGCAGGAATGCCCTGTGTGCCTGCGCGGCGGCGGCGAACTTGTTCCACGGGCAGACGGCCAGGCAATCGTCGCAGCCATAGACATGGTTGCCTATCCCCGCCCGCAGTTCCTCGGGGATCGGGCCTTTATGCTCGATGGTAAGATAGGAGATGCAGCGCCGCGCATCAAGCCGATAGGGCGCGGGGAAGGCGTCCGTCGGGCAGACGCTCTGGCAGGCGGAGCAGGAGCCGCATCGGTCCTGCGCGGGCGTATCAGGCGTCAGAGCCTCACTCATATAGATCGCGCCGAGGAACAGCCAGTTGCCGTGGCTGCGGCTGATGAGATTGGTGTGTTTGCCCTGCCAGCCGATCCCCGCTACCGCCGCCAACGGCTTTTCCATCACCGGCGCGGTATCGACGAACAGCTTCAAGGCACCCATGTCTTCCTGCTCCACCATCCAGCGGGCGAGGCTTTTGAGCGCGGATTTGACCACATCATGATAATCCCGCCCCTGCGCATAGACCGAGACTCGCCCACGCGAGGATTCGGCGGCCAGCGCCATTGGGTCTGTCGCGGGCGCATAGCTCATCCCCAGCACGATGACGGAGCGCACCTCCGGCCAGAGACCAGCCGGGGATGCGCGTTGTTCCGCGCGTTCTTCCATCCACAGCATCTCGCCATGACAGCCCTCGTCCAGCCAGGCGCGCAGCCGCTCACCCGTCCGAGGGGCGGCATCGGCGTCGCAAATGCCGCAGGCCGCAAAGCCCAATAGCTGGGACTTTTCTTTCAGGCGCTGTTCAAAGCCGGGGCGGATCATGGACCGCAGCCTTATAACAGGCGCGGTCGGGTGCAAACGGGATTATCGGGCAGCAGCAGCGACGGGACGCACGACGCGGTAGACCCGAATCGTGCCTTCACCCTTCACAGATACGCGCTCCAGCCATTCCGGCACTGGCTTGCCGGTCATCAGCGCGTTCGCCAGCCCATTGGGTGCCACCTGCTGATAGCGGCTGATCTCCTTGAGGGTCGTAAAGAGGAGCAGATAGTCCGCGCGGGTGCGCAGCACGACTGCCTTCGCTTCATTTTGCGGCAAGGAATAGGCGCGGATCACCTCGGTCATGCCCTCGATATTGCGATGATGCCCGGTGGCGATGATATCGTGATGCGTGCGCAGCAGGATCTCCGGTCCGATGTCGAGCGGGGCGAGCAGGCGCGCATGGGGCAGCGCGTTCAGCGCCTCGATCTGCCGGTAGAGCGGGGCCGACTGGGTGTTTCGGCTGGCATCGTCCGGCGTATTGGTGAGGTTGGAGATCACCGCGCTCGCGATCGCCGCGCCGCCGAAAGGCGTGAGCACGCTCAGCGCCACAGTGAGCGGCACGCGTACGCCCATCTTCGGCAGCGCGGCGATCCGGGGATAGAGGCGTGCGATGATCCACATATTGCCGATCAGCATCAGGAGATGCGCCACGCCGACAGCACGCAACACCATGATCGCGACGCCGAAGGCGCCAAGCGCCATGCCCAGAATCGAGAGCCAGTCGAAGCGCCGGTCTGCGTTCTTCTCGGTCACCACCGCGCCTATCATGCCGCCAAGCCCGAGCAGGCCGGGAATGAGGACGATCGCAGCCGTAGAAAGGTCTTGCCGCCAGACCGGTAGCCCTTCCTGGATCGCATCGAGCCAGACGTGCAGCACCAGCGGATCGAGCGCCTCGAACGGGCCGTGCAGGCATTGCGGCGCATAACCAACAAGCACCGCAGCGCCGGTGAGCGCGCCTACTCCGGAGAAGGGCTGATCGGCTTCGCCTGGGCGTTTCTTCGCGCCGGCTCACGACGGGTGGTGGCCGGCCTCTGGGACGTTGTCGACCGTTCGACCGCTGCGCTGATGGAACACTTCTACGCGCGCCAGGCGGCGGGAGACGCGCCGGCCGCGGCGTTGCGGAGCGCCAAGCTTGCG
>CAZLTO010000221.1:0-2740 GCA_964562475.1 uncultured Sphingobium sp.
GTCGGGTTCGTCTGATAGGCCTGCAACAGCGCTTCCTGCAATGTGGTTGCATGAGCGGATTGGGCGGCGGCGGCCAAAGCCAGGGCAGAAACGGCGGTGCAGGCGCGGCGCATCATATTGGGCATGGTTCAGTCAGGTCCCTAATGGATCAGGCACTATTGATGAGGCGAGATAGCATCGCCTTTACCATAATCAAACAGCTTTAAGACTTAACGGGGCATTGACGCTGTGCAGGTGCGGCAATTTGGTCACGCCTCTTGCCCTTGGGCAGCCTTCCCGCTACAGCGCCGCCCGGCTCTTTCCAGTTTCTCACAACATATAGGCAGGTTCGCTATGGCCAAGATCAGCGGCGTCGAAATTCGTCCCGGCAACAATATCGAATATGAAGGCGGCCTGTGGCGCGCCGTCAAGATCCAGCACACCCAGCCCGGCAAGGGCGGCGCCTATATGCAGGTGGAACTGAAGAACCTGATCGACGGGCACAAGAACAACGTTCGTTTCCGTTCGGCGGAGACGGTGGAGCGCATCCGGCTCGATACCAAGGATTTCCAGTATCTCTATTCCGAAGGCGACATGCTCGTCTTCATGGATACCGAGACCTACGACCAGATCAACCTGCCGACCGATCTGGTCGGGGAGGCTGCGGCTTTCTTGCAGGATGGCATGATGGTGCAGCTCGAAATGTATGAGGAGCGACCGATTTCGGTCGCGCTGCCTGAAACCGTCGAAGCGACGGTGGTGGAGGCCGACGCCGTGGTGAAGGGCCAGACGGCCTCCGCATCCTACAAGCCCGCGATCCTCGACAATGGCGTCCGCGTCATGGTCCCGCCGCATATCGTTACCGGCACGCGCATTGTGGTCGATGTGTATGAGCGCGAATATGTGAAGCGGGCGGACTAAGCGCAAAATGGTATCCCACTCCGGTCTTCTCACCGTCATGGAACGCGCCGCGCGCAAGGCTGCGCCGCGCCTGCGCCGCGATTTTGGCGAGGTCGAGCATCTGCAGGTCAGCCGCAAAGGCCCGGCCGATTTCGTCTCGATGGCGGACAAGCGCGCCGAGCAGACGCTGGTGGAGGAGTTGCAGAAGGCGCGGCCGGACTGGGGCTTTCTGCTGGAAGAGGGCGGCGTGATAGAGGGCGATCCGATGAAGCCGCGCTGGATCATCGATCCGCTGGATGGCACTACCAATTTCCTGCATGGCATCCCGCATTTCGCGATATCAATCGCTGTCGAGGAGCCGCTCGCCAATGGGCGGCGCGAAATCACGACCGGCCTTGTCTATCAGCCGATCACCGACGAGAGCTATTGGGCGGAGAAGAACCGCGGTGCATGGCGCCATGACCAGCGGCTGCGCGTTTCCGCGCGGCGCGATCTGGCCGATGCGCTGATCGCCACCGGCATCCCGTTCTTTGGGCATGGCGATGCGGCGCAATGGACGCGCATCTTCGGGGCCGTGGCTCCATCCGTCTCGGGAATCCGGCGCTTTGGCTCGGCTGCGCTCGATCTCGCGCATGTCGCGGCCGGGCGTTACGACGGCTTCTGGGAGAGCGGATTGCAGCCCTGGGATGTCGCCGCCGGCATATTGCTGGTGCGCGAGGCGGGCGGCTTCGTGACCGATTTCCGTGGCGGAGATCAGCCGATCGAGCGCAAGGAAATCATCGCCGGTAATGACGCGATCCACTCCAAATTGCACAAGCTGGTGGCCGGCGCGCTGCGGTAAACCAAATGCTAAGCCTCTTGCTCTAGGGCGTAATATAGCCTTCATCATACATGGCTAACGGGCTTGCTCTCGAGGGATACGCATATATTTTCTGCATACTGCACTGCAAAAATTATGTTGATCCCGAGGGCGTGATGGCGAAAAAGCGTGACTATATACAGGGCGACAGGGCGGAATTCGGTGACCGATAAAAAAACTTTGACCCATCTTGAGCGGCTTGAGGCCGAGAGCATTCACATCATGCGCGAGGTTGTGGCGGAGGCGGATAAGCCCGTCATGCTGTATTCCGTGGGCAAGGACAGCGCGGTGATGCTGCATCTGGCGCGCAAGGCGTTCTACCCTAGCCCGCCGCCGTTTCCGCTGCTGCATGTCGATACGACATGGAAGTTCAAGGCGATGTACGAGCTGCGCAACCGCATGGCGGAAGAAAGCGGGATGGAACTGCTCGTCTACCAGAACCCGGAAGCGAAAGAGCGTGGCATCAACCCCTTCGATCATGGCCCGCTGCACACCGACATGTGGAAGACCGAAGGTCTCAAGCAGGCGCTCAACTTGCACGGTTTCGATGTCGCATTCGGCGGTGCCCGGCGCGATGAGGAAAAGAGCCGCGCGAAGGAGCGCATTTTCTCCTTCCGCACCGCCAGCCACGGCTGGGACCCCAAGAACCAGCGCCCGGAGCTGTGGAACCTCTACAATGCGAAGAAGGCGAAGGGCGAGAGCATCCGCGTCTTCCCGATCAGCAACTGGACTGAGCTGGACATCTGGCAATATATCCAGCTCAACCGCATCCCCATCGTGCCGCTTTATTTCGCCGAGCCGCGCCCGACCGTAGAGCGCGACGGCCTGCTGTTGATGGTCGATGACGAGCGCTTTCCGCTCCGCCCGGGCGAAGAACCGGTCATGCGCTCAATCCGCTTCCGCACGCTTGGCTGCTATCCGCTCACCGGCGCGGTCGAGAGCGAGGCGAGCACGCTATCCGAGGTGATCCAGGAAATGCTGCTCACCACCACCAGCGAACGG
>CAZLTO010000222.1:0-2724 GCA_964562475.1 uncultured Sphingobium sp.
AATACGGAATGGGCGAAGTAGTTTGGTCACCTTTGGCGCAGGGGCTGCTGAGCGAGCGCCGCAGCTTCCAGATCCTCACCGCCACCGAAGACAAGAAGGAAGGCATGGCGGCGTTCGTCGAAAAGCGCCCCGGGGTCTGGAAAGGCCGCTGAAGATATCAGTATAACAGCGGGCTGGATTCCTGCACCACATGTCGCGATAAGGCGGCATGGTCCAGCCCGCTTCCTCTCCTGTCGCCGCCTCGTCCAACAGGCAGCGCCTGCTCTCAATTTTCGGCGGATCGGCGGGAAACCTCGTCGAATGGTATGACTGGTATGCCTATGCCGCCTTCACGCTCTATTTCGCTCCGGCGTTCTTCCCACAAGATGATCCCACCGCCCAGCTCCTGAGCGCGGGCGCCATCTTCGCGGTCGGTTTCCTGATGCGCCCGGTCGGCGCGTGGTTGATGGGCACCTATGCGGACCGGCGCGGACGCAAGGCCGGCCTCACCCTCTCGATCCTGATGATGAGCGCCGGTTCGCTGCTGATCGCGCTTACGCCAAGCTATGAAACGATCGGCATCGGTGCGCCGATCCTGCTGGTCATCGCACGGCTGGTGCAAGGGCTGTCGGTCGGCGGCGAATATGGTGCGAGCGCCACCTATCTTTCCGAGATGGCGGGTACCGAGCGGCGCGGTTTCTGGTCGAGCTTTCAATATATGACGCTCATCATGGGGCAACTGGCGGCGCTCGGCGTGTTGCTGATGCTGCAGTCCTGCATGACCGAGGCGACGCTGGAGCAGTGGGGCTGGCGCATTCCCTTCGCCATCGGCGGCGCCTTGGCGCTTATCGTGCTGGTCTTGCGGCGACGCCTGATGGAGACGGAGCATTTCGCGCGGGCTTCAGCAAGGACCGGCACCCCGCAATCGGGCATCACCTCGCTGCTGCGCCATCATCCGGGCGCGGCGGCGCTGGTGATCGCGCTCACCGCAGGCGGCACACTCGCCTTCTACACCTACAGCACCTATATGCAGAAATATCTGGTCAATACCTCGGGCTTCAGCCGCGAGAGCGCGAGCTGGATCATGGCGGCGGCGCTGGCGTTGTTCATGTGCCTTCAGCCGGTTTTCGGCGCGCTGTCCGACAGGATCGGGCGCAAGCCGCTGATGATCGGCTTCGGCCTCGCGGGCATGATCGGAACCGTCCCGCTGTTTCGCGCACTTGAGACGGCGCATGACCCTGCAACGGCGTTCGCGCTGGTGTTCGCCGCACTGATCGCGGTGAGCGGCTATACGTCGATCAACGCGGTGGTGAAGGCGGAATTGTTCCCGGCGCATATCCGCGCGCTGGGCGTTGCCCTTCCCTACGCCATCGCCAACGCGCTGTTCGGCGGCAGCGCGGAATATGTGGCGCTCCAGCTCAAGGACTGGGGCATGGAAAGCGCATTTTATTATTATGTTTCGTTTATGTGTGGCCTGTCTCTCATAGTCTATGTGATGATGAGCGAGACCCGGCTTACCAGCCTGCTGGACCGGGACTAACCGCCGAGTAATTCATTTACCCAGTTCGGTACCAATTCACCCGCCCTGCCCAACCGGCTCTCACAGAAATAGACGCTGCCTGCCGAAGGATCGAGATTGAGCTCCAGCGTATCTGCGCCGACATAGCGCGCGGTTTGGACGAAGCCTGCGGCGGGATAGACCGCCCCCGATGTCCCGATCGAGACGAACAGGTCGCAGTTTCTGAGCGCGGCGTCGATCCGGTCCATCTGATACGGCATTTCGCCAAAGAACACGATGTCAGGCCGCAGCTTTGGAGCAGCGCAGGACGGACAGACGCTTCCCGGCGGAAGGCTTTCGGTCCAGCGCTTCCGGTCACCGCACCGCGCGCACAGCGCCGAGAGCAGTTCGCCATGCATATGCAAAACCTGCGAACACCCGCCACGCTCATGAAGATCATCGACATTCTGGGTAACGAGCAGCAGATCGCCGGACCATTCGCGCTCCAGCCTTGTCAGCGCCCGGTGCGCCGCATTCGGCTCAACCATCGAGAGTTTCGCGCGCCGCTCGTCATAAAAGCGATGCACCCGCGCCGGATCGCGCGCTAGCGCCTCAGGCGTGCAGATATCCTCGACCCTGTGCCCCTCCCACAGCCCGTCCGGCCCGCGAAAGGTTGCGAGGCCGCTTTCCGCGGAAATTCCTGCGCCTGTGAGGATGACAATCGAGCGATAGTCTGGCATCGGCATCTCATGCAATTCACAGACGAAAGACGCAAGCCATGACGGCAATCGGGATCATCGGGTGCAATGGCCGCATGGGGCGCGCGATCCGCGCGGAGCTGGAGATGCGCAGGCTTGCTTATGCAGGCGGCGTAGACAAGGACGAGGGCGATCTTTCCGCGCTGGTCAATGCCAGCGATGTGCTGATCGATTTCTCCAGCCCCGGCGCGCTGAAGGATAATCTTGAGGACGCGATGCTGGCGAAGAAGCCGATCGTCATCGGCACGACCGGGCTGGAAGAGCAGCATCATCACCTGATCGATGCCGCCGCCCATACGCTCCCCGTCCTGCAGACCGGCAATATGTCGCTCGGCGTCAATCTGATCGCCGCGCTGGTGGAAAGCGCCGCTGCACGGCTGGGCGACGACTGGGACATCGAAATCGTCGAGATGCACCACCGGCACAAGGTCGACGCGCCTTCCGGCACTGCATTGCTGCTGGGCGAGGCGGCGGCGCGCGGGCGCGGCC
>CAZLTO010000223.1:0-2721 GCA_964562475.1 uncultured Sphingobium sp.
GCCGACAAGCGCATCTTCCCGGCGCTCGATGTCGGCAAGAGCGGCACCCGCAAGGAAGAGCTGCTGGTCGAGAAGGGCGTGCTTTCCAAGATGTGGGTGCTGCGCCGCATCCTCATGCAGATGGGCACCGTCGATGCGATGGAATTCCTGCTCGACAAGATGAAATCCTCCAAGACCAACGAGGATTTCTTCGACTCCATGAACCAATAGGCAATTTGAGCATTCCGCGATGATGATCGAGATATTGTCTGCCGCAACCGTTGCGGTGCCGCCCCCGGGTTCTTTCACCGATATCTGGGCGCATATTGTCGCCGATTTTTCCAACATCGGTTCTCCCGCCGCGCTCTCCGCTTTTGTGCAGGTGTTGATGATCGACGTGCTGCTCGCCGGCGACAACGCGATTGTCGTTGGCGCGCTGGCGGCCGGTTTGCCGGAGGCGCAGCGCAAGCGCGTCATCATGATCGGTATCGTTGCGGCGCTGGTGCTGCGTATCGGCTTCGCGCTGGTGGTGAGCCAGTTGATGCAGATCGTCGGCCTGATCCTCGCCGGTGGCCTGCTGCTGCTGTGGGTGTGCTGGAAGATGTGGCGCGAGCTGCATCATGGCGGGGAAAGCCCGGGCTCTCCAGAGATGTCCGGCGACGAGCATAGCGGTCTGCGTCCCGCGAAGAGTTTTGCGGGTGCCGCTTGGGCCGTGGCGGTCGCGGACGTCTCGATGAGCCTCGACAATGTACTTGCGGTTGCGGGGGCAGCGCGCGATCACCCCGGCATCCTTATCATCGGTCTGATCCTGTCTGTCGCGATGATGGGCGCTGCGGCGAATATCATCGCCAAATATATCGAGCGCTATCGCTGGATCGCCTATTTCGGCCTGATTGTGATCCTCTATGTTGCGGCGAAGATGATCTATGAGGGTGTGGTCGATCATCAGGTTGGCATCTTGACCTTGTTCTGAAGCCCGTCCACGATAGGCGCGGCTTCATATAAGGACTGAGCGCTTATGAAATTCACGGTCAACTGCGACTGCACGCCTGAGGAAGCGCGCACATTTCTCGGCTTGCCGGACCTTTCGCCTGTGCACGAGAAATATATCCAGACCATGATGTCGGCGATGGACGGGGCGGGAAGCCTCGATCAGATGGGCAAGATGCTGGGGGCATTCGCGCCGATGGGCGACGCCAGCATGAAGCTGTTCTCGCAGATGATGGACATTGGGTTGAGCGGCGCGAAGGGCAGCGGCAAGAGCTGACGCGCCGCGGTCGATGGCTGATACGATTTATGCCCTGTCCAGCGGCAGGCCGCCTGCGGGCATTGCGATCATTCGCATTTCCGGGCAACAAGCAACTGAAATTAATACATTATTTATAGAAAAGTCGGAAAAGTTGCGCTCGCGGGTGGCGCACCGGCGTGAACTGCGCCACCCTATGACCGGCGATCTGCTCGATCAGGCGTTGGCATTGGTCTTTCCCGGCCCGCGCACCGTGACCGGCGAGGATATGGTCGAATGGCATTGCCACGGCGGGCAGGCGGTGGTGCGGGCAGTGTTGGGGGCTTTGCATGAGCTGAGCCGGGAGCGTCCCGATCTGAACCTGCGCGAGGCGCAGCCGGGCGAGTTCACCCGCCGCGCGTTCGAAAACGGCCGGATCGACCTCAATGAAGCGGAAGGGCTGGCCGATCTCCTCTCTGCCGAAACCGAATCCCAGCGCCGCGCTGCGCTGCTGATGGCGGAAGGGCATTTCTCGCGCAGGCTGGCTGGATGGCGCGAGGCTTTGTTACGTGCGGCGGCGCTCACCGAATCGCTGCTCGATTTCTCTGACGAGGACGATGTGCCCGATGCGGGTGTGGAAGGCGAGCTTCGCGCGTCCATCGCCGCCCTCGCTGCGGATATGGAGCGTCAAATTTCCGCGCCGTCTGCCGAACGGTTGCAGGATGGCATAAGACTGGTCCTCGCAGGGCCGCCCAATGCTGGCAAGTCGACACTGCTGAATGCACTGGTCGGGCGTGAGGCGGCGATCGTTTCCGACATTGCCGGGACGACGCGCGACCGGATCGAGGCGCCTGCCAGTATCGGCGGCGTCGCATTTGTAATCACGGATACGGCAGGGTTGGCGGAGCAGACCGGCGACAGCATCGAGCGCATCGGCATCGACCGCGCGCGGCAGGCAATCGAATCCTGCGATGTGCTGCTGTGGCTGGGCGATCCGACGGATTGCCCGCGCGCTGATGCCATCCGCGTCTCGGCGCAAATGGACCGGGAAGGGTGGAGCAGGCCGGACGGGGTCAATATCGCCATTTCTGCCCTCACAGGCGAGAATATGCCGGAGCTGATTGCGCTGATCCTTGCGCACACCGCATCGCTTGTTCCGGCCGAAGGAGAAGTTGCACTACATGACCGGCAGCGTGCAGGCGTCGCGGAAATGCTCGAAGAGCTCGCGGCCGCGCAATCCGAACACGACCTGCTGATCGTGGCGGAGCAACTGCGCACTGCGCGGCAGGCGATGGACCGGCTTGTGGGCCGTAGCGGGGTCGAGGATATGCTCGACGCGCTGTTCTCGCGTTTTTGCATTGGCAAGTGAGGGAGCGGCTGTTTCACGTGAAACATGCGCATGTCTTCGCGCGGCTTTGACCCGGCGGGCGATGTCCCTTATAGCGCGCGCATGAATGGGGGATTCGATTTCCTTGTAATCGGCGGCGGCCATGCGGGCTTTGAGGCTGCTGCGGCCC
>CAZLTO010000224.1:0-2710 GCA_964562475.1 uncultured Sphingobium sp.
GAGGCATGGGTGTCCTTTCCTGTGTTGGCGCGGTTCCCGGCGGCAAGCCCTTCGAGGCCTTCGGAAAGGACTCGATTGCTCAGAAGGCGGAAGCACGGGACGACGGGCCAACTGGCCCTGCCACATCAAAATCGCCAGAAAGGAGAGATTGCTGAGACCGTCCGTTCAGCTCCCGGCCGGGATCCACGGATAGCGGGCTTTATAAGGATTTTGGGCGCGCTGGCAAGGCTCCGGGGGAGAGCCAGCGTTCGATCTTGATTTATTTGTTTGTATACCATACAAATAACGCTCGGAGGTAAAATGCCGCCCAAATTCGTTCAACCCCCTGAGGAATTGCCGAGCGGCGGCCCCGGGCTTGCGGCCCGCGCGACCCGCACAGCCGGGCGCCAGATGCGGTCGCGCCTGCTTGACGGCGCCAGCCGGTTGTTCAGGGAGCGCGGCCTCGCCGGCACCTCGATCTCGGACATCGCCTCCGCCGCCAGCGCCTTTCCAAGCCAGATCACCTATTACTTCCGTACCAAGGAAGCCCTGTTCGTCGAGGCTGCCTGCCGTGACATGCTGTATGTGGCGCGCGCGGCCGAGCAGGCGGCACTGCAGGCCCGGACGCCGCGGGAATACACCCGTGCGCTGGTCGAGACCGTCACTGCGACGGACGCGGTCGCTTTTTTCACCGAAGCGCTCACGCTCACCCGGCGTCGCCAGGATCTCGCGCCGCTGGTCGAGCGTACTATCGAGCGGCTGCACGGCGAGGGGACGCGTGCCTATGCCGGCCAGATCGAGCGCCACGGCTGGAAGAGCCTGCGCGACCCGGAAGCGAGTTCGCGGCGGTTCTGGGCGGTCGCGATCGGCGTGATGGTCGAAGGCTATGCCATGGGCCGTGCGGCCGAGGAATTGTGCAGCGAGATGCTGCGTGTGCTGGGCGATCAGGCGACCGCGGCAACCGGCAGCGACAATGCGCGGCTGCGCCTCGTTGGCGATAGTTCCGATTCAGGTGACGGGGAGGGATCATCATGACCGCGCTTCGCATGCGTGCCCGTGACTTTCTGAGCGAGGATCAACTGATCGCCGTACGTCAGCGCGTGACGTGGAAGGGGATGGCCCTGATCGCGCATGCATGGGCGTTGATATTGGGGTCGATTGCGCTGGTCGCATGGTGGCCCAATCCGCTGACCTTTCTGCTGGCGGTCGGCATCATCGGTTCGCGCCAGCTCGGGCTCGCCATTCTGATGCATGACGGCGCGCATGGATGCCTGTCGGCGGACGAGAAGGTCAATCTGACGCTCAGCCAATGGTTTTGCGCCTATCCGATTTTTGCCGAGACCCGCTCCTATCGCCGCTATCACCTGCAGCATCATGCGCGTACGCAGCAGGAAGACGATCCGGATCTCATTCTGTCGGCGCCGTTCCCGATCACCGGGATCAGCTACCGCCGCAAGTTCCTGCGCGATATCACCGGACGGACTGGATACCAGCAGCGCAAGGCGCAGTTGTTGAATGCGCTCGGGCCGAAGGAATGGCCGCTCGCGCAACGCGCCGCGCATTTCTGGGAAAAACTCGGTCCGCAATTTGTCGTCAACGCATTGCTGTTTGCGGGGCTTGCCGCTGCCGGCGTGTGGTGGGCCTATCCGCTGTTGTGGCTGCTGCCGCTGTTGACCTGGATGATGGTGATTACGCGCATCCGCAACATCGCCGAGCATGCGGTCGTTCCCGACTCCAGCGATCCCCTGCGCAACACCCGCACCACACACGCCAACTTTCTCGAGCGGCTGTTCATCGCGCCATATTACGTCAACTATCATCTCGAACATCACCTGCTGTTCTACGTGCCCTGCTACAACCTGCCGCGCGTCCACCGGATTCTGTCGGAAAGCCGCTATAGGGGCCGGATGGAAGTGCAGCCCAACTACGCCGCCGTCATGCGGCTGGCGACCGCCAGGCCGAACCAGGAGGACCGTCCGGGCAAACTGGTGAGCAATGTCCGCCGCGCGCGGGCGGGCGCCGAGGTCGGAAGCGACCAGGCGGCGGGCGGCTTCTAGGAACTCGATGCGGCAGCGCCATTCCGCAGCGCGGCTTGACATCCCGGCCTCGGTCAGTGTCTTACGGCCTCAATCCAATGAGGGAGCGCCGATGACGGCTGCATTCACGTTTCCGGGGCAGGGTTCCCAGGCGGTCGGCATGGGCAAGGCCCTCGCGGAAGCCTTTCCGGCTGCCCGGGCGGTATTTGACGAGGTCGATTCGGCGCTGGGCGAGAAGCTGACGGCCATCATCTGGGATGGCCCGGCCGAAACGCTGCAACTCACCGAAAATGCCCAACCGGCCCTGATGGCGGTCTCGATAGCAACGCTCCGCGTGCTGGAGGCCGAGGCAGGCATTTCCGTCGGACGGAATGCGGCTTTTGTCGCCGGCCATTCGCTCGGTGAGTATTCCGCGCTGGCCGCTGCCGGCAGTCTCAGCGTCAGCGACACGGCGCGCCTGCTGCGCACCCGCGGTCTTGCGATGCAAAAAGCCGTGCCGGTCGGTGCGGGCGCGATGGCAGCCCTGCTCGGGCTCGACTATGAGGCGGCGATGGCGGTGGCCAGCGAAGCCGCACAAGGACAGGTCTGCCAGGCCGCCAACGACAATGGCGGGGGCCAGGTGGTGGTGTCGGGCGACAAGGCCGCGGTCGAACGCGCGCTCGAAATTGCCAAGGGCAAGGGCGCCAAGCGGGCAA
>CAZLTO010000225.1:0-2709 GCA_964562475.1 uncultured Sphingobium sp.
GCAGCGTCAGGCGGCCGGAGACTTCCAGCACGCGCTGGATCACGAACATCACGTCGGGACGGCCGGCGTCGTATTCGTCGAACACCAGCGCGATGTTGTGCTGCAGCGCCCAGGGCAGAATTCCGTCGCGGAATTCCGTGACCTGCTTGCCATCCCTGACGACAATCGAGTCCTTGCCGACCAGATCGATACGGCTGATATGGCTATCGAGGTTGACGCGCACGCAGGGCCAGTTCAGGCGCGCCGCGACCTGCTCGATATGGGTCGATTTACCGGTGCCGTGATAGCCGGTGACCATGACGCGGCGGTTGTGGGCGAAACCGGCGAGGATCGCGAGCGTGGTGGCGCGGTCGAACCGGTAGTCCGAATCGACGTCCGGTACATGCGGATCGACTTCGGAATAGGCAGGCACTTCGAGATCGGTATCGATTCCAAATACCTGCCGGACCGACACCTTCATGTCGGGCAATCCGGCGGGCTGCGTAACTTTGCTCATGGCGGCGGTCGTCATCAATCCTCCGAGATCCCGGGCGTTCCCGAAACCAGATCTGTTGAATGGCTGCGGATGAGGGCTAAAGCGACCCTAGCAGGGAGCAAGGACCGGCAGAAGCCCGCGCCGCAATCCACGTTCCATTGCCTTATCATTGAGATAGGTGACAGTTCAGGTTTTTGGAGGGCTGCCCTGCGAATCTCGCCGCACTTTTCCCTTCTTGGCGGGTCGGCTGCCCGAGGTTCGCCCGGCCGGGCGGCCCTTTCAAGCCCGGTCCGGAGCTGTTAGCTGGAAACCGGCCGGCCGCACGAAGCAGGAACCTTGTGACGACATTCCTCGACCCTCTGATTGCGTTCGTCTCGGCGCACCCCTGGCTGGCCTATCTCACGCTGTTCCTGGCGGCCCTGTTGGAGGCGGTCCCGGTCGTCGGCGCCCTGGTGCCTGGCTCGACCATCATCCTGGCCCTGAGCGCGCTGATCCCCGGCGGCGAACTGGAGCTGTGGGGCGTTCTGGCAGCGGCCATCGCCGGCGCACTCGTAGGCGACGGCTCGGCGTTCTGGGCCGGCCACCGCTCGCAGCGCGAGGTCCTCAGCGCCTGGCCGCTCAGGAACTACCCGCATCTGGTCGCGCAGAGCGAGGCGTTTTTCCGCCGATGGGGCGCGCTGGCGGTATTCTTTGCGCGCTTCGTGCCGCCGATCCGCGCCTTCGTGCCGGTCACGGCCGGTGCGCTGGGGATGCCGCCGCTCCAGTTCTATGGCGTCAATGTCCCGGCAGTGCTGGCCTGGGCGTTCGCCCATGTGCTGCCGGGCGTGCTCGCGGTGACGGCGCTGCATGAATATGCCGGCCTGCCGCATCACGAACATGTCGGCAAGCATTTGTGGATGCTGGCTGTCGCCGCGGCCTCCATCGTCGCACTGGGAGTGTGGGCGCTGCGCCGGCGCCGCGTGACTGGCTCAAAATGAGCTCCGATCAACCCGCGGCCCGTACCGGGGCGGGACCGATATAGCGGGCACGGGGCCGGATCAGCCGGCCGTGGCGCAACTGCTCGCAGGCATGTGCGATCCACCCCACCGTCCTCGCCATGGAAAACAGCACGAGTTCATGGCCGGGCGAAAGGCCCAACGTGTGCACCAGCGCCGCCAGCGCGTAGTCGATATTGACGAATTCTCCGGTCGCCTCCGCGATCCGTTCCGGGATTTCATGGGTGAGCTTGCGGTCGGCGCCCGCGCGCGCCAACGCCTCCAGCAACGCCCGCGCGCGGGGATCGCCATGCTTGTAGACGCCGTGGCCGAAGCCTGCGAAGCGCTCACCCAGCGCGACCCGTTCGCGGATCACCGGTGCGACCTCGCCATTGGCGAGCGTCTTCAGGAGCTGTGCCGCCAGCACGCCGGCGCCGCCATGCTTGGGGCCTTTCAGCGCGACGAGGCCCGCGATGATCGCATCATAAAGGTTCAGGCCGGTCGAGGCCGCGCAGCGCACGGTGAAGGTCGACGCATTCAGTTCATGATCCGCCAGCAGCACCAGCGCACGGCGGATCAAGTCGGCGGCGTGCCTGTGCTCCGGCGCCCAGACGCGCGCGATCTGCAGATGAAGCGGTTTTGCCGAGCATTCGGCATTCAGCATGGTTGCGACCACCAGCCGCATGATGCGGCCGCCGACCATCGCGCGCCCCTCGGCCGCCCGGGTAAACGCGCGCGGGTCGGCGCTCGCCGCCAGCGCCAGCACGGCAATGGTGCGATCGATCGCATTGGCCTTGCGCGTTGCGTTCGCGACCGCCCGCATTTCCTCCGACACGACCGGGCAATTGTCCGGCTCGAACGGATCGACGCCGCTGACATCCCAGAGCAGCGTCGCGGCATGTTCAAGCGTGTCGCGCTCAGCGAGATCGACGCAGTTGACGCCGCGATAGATCGGCCCGTCCTCGGTGATGGTCGCCACCGCCGAGTCCATCACCGGCAGATCGGCATCGAAACTGCGCAGGCCCTTCGGCTCCGGCGACGGCGCGCGCCGCTCCTTCAGCGTCCGGACATCCTCGGCCCGGTAGCGATGGCTGCGCGAATCCTCCGACGGCTCCGAGCGGATCAGGCCACGGCTGACATAGGCGTAGAGAGTTGCCTGCGAGATCGCGAGTTCGGCGGACGCTTCGCGGGCGGAGAGGTACAAACCGGCGGATTTTTTCATATTGATTTACATAATCAAGATTGATCAATCTGTCGAGA
>CAZLTO010000226.1:0-2698 GCA_964562475.1 uncultured Sphingobium sp.
GAGCTGCAATGGGAAATCCAGCGCGTCGGGCAACTTCTCCCTCTAGCCCAAAAAAACCCTCACCCAACCCCCTCCCCTGAGGAGAGAGGGTCATGACGCGCGGCCCGTGGCATGTCGCGGTGCTGATGGGCGGCTGGTCGGCGGAGCGGTCCGTCTCGCTCACCAGCGGCGAGGGCGTGGCGAAAGCGCTCGAATCGCGCGGTCATCGCGTCACCCGCATCGATATGGGCCGCGATGTCGCGCTGCGCCTTGCCGAAACCGCGCCCGATGTCGTGTTTAACGCGCTCCATGGCGTGCCAGGCGAGGACGGCACAGTGCAGGGCATGATGGACCTGATGGGGCTCAAATACACTCATAGCGGCCTCGCCACCTCGGTCATCGCCATCGACAAGCAGCTTACCAAACAGGCGCTTGTGCCGCATGGCATTCCCATGCCCGGCGGGCATATCGTCAAGAGCGAGAGCCTCTATGCGGGCGATCCGCTGCCGCGCCCCTATGTCGTAAAGCCGGTCAACGAGGGCAGCTCGGTCGGCGTCGCAATCGTGATGGCGGATGGGAACTACGGCAACCCGATCGCGCGCGATGCGGCGGGGCCGTGGCAGGAGTTCGACGAGCTGCTGGCCGAGCCCTATATCCGGGGCCGTGAGTTGACCACCGCCGTGCTTGCCGACGAGGCGCTGCTGGTGACGGAGTTGCGACCCAAATCGGGTTTCTATGATTTCGACGCCAAATATACCGACGGCATGACCGAGCATGTCTGCCCCGCAGAAATCCCCGATGAAATTGCACAGGCCTGCAAATACATCGCCCTCAAGGCGCATAGATTGCTCGGTTGCAAGGGCACCTCGCGCTCCGATTTTCGCTGGGATGATGAAAAGGGCGTCGAAGGACTCTTCCTGCTGGAGGTCAACACCCAGCCCGGTATGACGCCGCTGAGCCTCGTGCCGGAGCAGGCGGCGAAACTTGGCATCGACTATGCCGAACTGGTCGAGCGGATCATCGAGGAGGCATTGACCCCATGACGAAGGGCGAACGCATCCGCGGTGGCGCCAGCGGCGCGCAGCGGCTCTCAGTAAAGGATGCGCCGCGCGCCGCGCGCAAGGTGAAGGGCGCGGCGAAGAAGTCTCAGCTTGGCCGCATGCTCGCCCGCCTGCCGATCAGCACAGAGGCGATGCAGCGCGGCATGACCTTCGGCCTCGTTGCGGTCGCGCTGGCGACGCTCTGGGGTGTGGCGAGCTTCTTCGGCTTGCCCGGCATGGCGCGGATGGAGCTGGCTGAACTGGCCGCGCACAGTGGCTATGAGGTCGAGAAGGTCGAGGTGCATGGCACCAAGCGCATGGACGCAAAGCCCGTCTACGACATCGCGCTGGGGCAGGTCGATCGTTCGATGCTCAATGTCGATCTGGAAGCGGTGCGCGCGGACATTGCGCGTCTGCCCTGGGTGCAGGAGGCGCGGGTTTCGCGGCGGCTACCCAGCACGCTGGTGGTCGATATTGTCGAGCGGACGCCCGCGGCGGTCTGGCAGCATCAGGGCAATCTGGCGCTGATCGACACCAATGGCGTAGTGCTGGAAGCCGTATCGGCGCAAGCGATGCCCGATCTGCCTCTGCTGGTGGGGGATGCCGCCAACAGGCAGGCCGCGCGCCTGTCGCGCCTGATGGAAGCGGCGCCTGCGCTCAAATCCCTGCTCACCGGGGCGACATGGGTGGGCAACCGGCGCTGGGACTTGCGCTTCCAGTCCGGCGAGACGCTGGCGCTGCCCGAGGGCGATGCGTCCGCGGCGGCGGCTCTGGTCAATTTCGCGCGGCTGGATGGCGTCAATCATCTGCTCGGGCGCGGCGTGCTGCGCTTTGACATGCGCGACCCGGAGAAGATGGTGATGCGCATGCCGGAGGGGCGTTCTGTGCCGTCGGTCGCGGCGCCATCCGACGCTGTCAACGCATCGAAGCCAACGGAAGGCGGCGCGGCAGAGGCAGAGAAACCGGAAGCCGCACTGCCGCAGGCGCTCGCCAGCAGGGAGCAGGGCTGACAGCAATGGCGGCGCCTGGCAAAAAAACGCTCATCACCGTTGTCGACATCGGCTCGTGGAAGATTTCCGCGTTGATCGCTGCCGTCAACGAGGCGGGTGAGCTGGAGGTGCTCGGCACCGGCCAGCGTGAGAGCCGGGGCGTCCGCCGCGGTTTCATCGCTGACATGGAGCGCACCGAGCTGGCGATCCGCGAGACGGTGGAGCAGGCCGAGCGGGTCGCAGGCAGCAATATCGAGGATGTGTGGGTCGGCTTTTCCGGCGGCAATCAGGTGAGCGACGTGGTCTCGGCGGAACATACGCTTGGCGGATACCGGGTCGAGCGGGCGGACATCGATGCGTTGCTCGATCTCGCGCGCGACAGCATCGACCCCGCCGGCAAGGTGGTGCTCCATGCGCAGCCCGCCTGCTACACGATCAACGGCAACGAGGGGGTACGCAAGCCGGAGGGCATGCATGCGGACCGTCTTGGCGTCGACGTCCATGTCGTGATGGCGGATGGGGCGCCGCTCGCCAATATGGAGACCTGCGTGCGCGGCGCCTATTTGAACGTCAAGGCGATCGTCGCCGCGCCGGTAGCGACCGGCATGGCGTGCCTCAGCGAGGAGGAGCGCGATCTGGGCGTGGCGCTGGTCGAGATCGGCGCGGGCGTCACCAACGTCTCGGTCTATG
>CAZLTO010000227.1:0-2696 GCA_964562475.1 uncultured Sphingobium sp.
GATCGAGAAAGTGTGTGCCGATTACGCCAGCAAGGGCGTGAAGCTCGTGAAGATCAATGTTGACGAAAATCGCTTCATTGCCGCCCAGTTTCGCGTGCAAAGCATTCCCACCGTCTATGCTGTGTTTCAGGGCCAGCCTGTCGCGGACCTTACGCAGGCGCGCACAGAGGGCCAACTGAAACAGATGCTGGACCAGATTCTCGCTCAACTTCCGATCCAGTCTGACGAGAAGGCGCTCGAAGCGGAGATCGAGCCGTTAATCGTGATGGCGGAACAGGTGCTCGAAGATGGCGATGCGGAGCGCGCACTGTCCATCTTTGCCCAGATAGCGGATATGGCGCCAGATCACCCCGCCGTCATCGCCGGGCAGGCGCGGGCGCTGACGGGGCTTGGCCGGCTGGATGAGGCCGAGGCTGTGCTGGATTCGACTCCTGCCGAGGTTGCCAAGGATGCGCGGATCGAGCGTGCTCGCGCGGCATTGTCGCTCGCACGCGATGCAAAGCCGGTGGCGGACCTCTCGGCCATAGAGGCGCGGGTCGCAGCCAATCCCGACGACCATGAGGCCCGTTTCGAGCTGGCTGGCGGGCAGATGGCCAACGGCAATCGCGATGCCGCCGCCGACGCCCTGCTGGAGATTATCGCGCGGGATCGCGACTGGAACGACAGCGCGGCACGGGCGCAGCTCCTCAAATTGTTCGAGGCGGTAGGGCTGGAGGATCCCTGGGTCTCCGCCCAGCGCCGTCGCCTGTCCGCGATCCTGTTCACCTGAAGGATGTGGGGAAGAGAGCGATGACAGGTCAACGTATCTCGCTGTTCCCACTCCCCGGTGCGCTGCTGTTTCCCGGAGCGCATCTGCCGCTGCATATCTTTGAACCGCGCTACCGGGCGCTGGTGAGCGATGCGCTGGCGCGGGACCGCATGATTGGCATGATCCAGCCGTGTGAAGAGGGAATGCGGCCCAGGCTGTATCGGGTCGGATGTCTGGGACGGATTGCGGAGTGCGAGGCGCTCGCGGACGGGCGCTATAATATCATCCTTGTCGGCCTGGCGCGCTTTCGGATCCTGCGTGAACTGGATGTGGCAACCCCCTTCCGGCAGGTCGAGGCAGAGGTGGAGCCGGAACAGCGCGGGGACGGCGAGGAGTTTCTGGCGCCCGCGATGCGTGCGGCTCTGGAGCAGGAGGCCCGCCGCTTTGCGGAGCATCTGGGCTATATCATCGATTGGTCCGCCGTATCCCGTCTTGATGATATGACATTCGTAAACAGCGTTGCCCATGTCGCGCCCTTCGATGTCGCAGCCAAACAGGCGCTATTGGAGGCTGACAGCCTCCCCGAGCGCGCCGAGCGGGCAATGCAGCTCATGCAGTTTTTCGGTCACGCCGATACCGACAAGCCATCCACCCTGCAATGACGCGCTGACGCCCCCTAACCGAGCGCTGCGCGCAGGGCATTTACCGCCAGCACAATCAGTGCAGTGCTTGACAGCAGGAACAGCACGAACCGGACCGGGATGGTATTGACCTTGATCTGCCAGAGGCTGTGGATGATGCGCAGCACGACATAGGCCCAGGCCAACGCGATATTGAGTGGGCTCGCGGCACCAAGAAGGGCAAGCACGATCACGGTTGCGTAAAACAGCGTCGGCTGCTCAACCAGATGGCTGTAATTATGGGAAGGCCACATGATAGGCTTGGGCAGAACGGATTCGAGGTCTTGTCCGCGCCCTCCAGGCGGTACTTTTCTCAGGTCGATGTTGGCGGTCTTGAACGCCGCAAAGCGCATCACGGCAGTGTAGAGCAATATAATCAGCGTCCACAGCACCAGCGCCGCTGCTGGCGCGAGCATCTCGTGCGAGATTGTTGTCGTCATGATCTGCCCTTCTGCCATCCCCAAGGGTCAGGAAGCTGACTCTGTGCGCGGCAAATGTCAACAATCGTGCAACACATTTAGAGCATCGTGCCAAAAAGTGGGAACCGCTTGCGCTGCTCGCCATGCCCCCGGCATGGCTGCGCCGCTCAGTTGGCAATAAGCGATGCGATAACAAAGATATAGAGCGCGCGTCCTGCGTCAGATTTAACGCGCGCTCTAGGGGTAGGGGCGGCGCACCCGCGCTGCCCCGATCCCAAGTCTTACTTGCCGATCTTCACCACATTGGCGCGGCGCGGCATGGTGATGCTGTCGTCATAGAGGCTGGCCATCGGCGCATCCGCGACTTCCACCTGCGTTTCCGAGGTAAAGCCGTTGAAGCCGGTGCGCATCGCGCAGCCATAGGCGCCCAGCATGCCGATCTCGATATAGTCGCCGGCCTGCACATCGGCAGGCAGCAGGAACGGCCCTGCCATATGGTCCATATCGTCGCAGGTCGGGCCATAGAAGCTGAACGGCACCATCTCCGCGTCGTTGGTATGGTTGGCGCGCAGCAGCTTGACCGGGAAGCGCCAGCCGATATGCGCGGCGTCGAACAGCGCGCCATAGGCACCGTCGTTGATGTAGAGCTCGTCATCACGGCGACGCTCCACACGGACGATCAGCGAGCTGTATTCAGCGGAGAGCGCGCGGCCCGGCTCGCACCACAGCTCGGAGGAGTAGCTGACCGGCAGGCTTTCGGCGGCGCGGTGGATGGCATCGAAATACAGCCCCAGCGCGGGCGGCTCCATACCGGGATAAATGGACGGAAAGCCGCCGCCGAACTCCACG
>CAZLTO010000228.1:0-1757 GCA_964562475.1 uncultured Sphingobium sp.
GATATCGTCTCCGCGATCGTCGCGAGCTTCACTGCCTCTGCGGGGGTCTATAACATAGCGGACGATGCGCCCTGTTCGCAGAATGCGGTTATCGAGCATGCCTGCCGCCTGCTCCATGTCGCGCCCCCAGCCCTGCTGTCACTGGAGCAGGCAAATCTCACTCCGCAGGCACGGGCCTTCTATGCCGAGTATCGCCGCGTCGTGAACGGCAAGGCGAAGCGCCTGCTCGGCTGGCGACCTTTATATCCGGATTACAAAGAGGGGCTGGCGGCGTTGCTGGCCGAAGACTGATCCGCAGCGCCGTCGTCCGGCACCGGCACATTGTCGGTGAATTGCCAGGCCGTGAACAGCACACCTGCCGCCCACAACAGGGCGGCCCGGCGGCTCTTGAATAGGCGGGACATGCTGAACATCATCGCATCCATAGCACATCAGGGTTAACGGGCAGTGGTGACTGAGGGTTAACGCCGATCCTTGCCAATGCCATTGCCGGTTGAGATATAGGAAATCGCCTTCTAGGGTACCGCCATGCCGAGCAGCAGCCCGACCAAACGCATCAGCGAACGCAAACAACAGATACTGGACATCGCCGCGCGCCTGTTCGCGCGCAACGGCTATCGCGGCACGTCGATCCGCGAAATCGGCGAGCAGGCGGGGATATTGGGCGGGTCGCTCTATCATCACATCAAGTCCAAGGATGCGCTTTTCGTCGAGCTGCACAATAGCGCGCTTGACCAGGCCGAGGCGCTGATCGCGGAAGCGGTGGTGCAGCAGAGCGAACCGTGGGAGCGGCTTGAGGCGGCCTGCCGCGCGCTTCTGGAAATTCAGCTCGCGCCTGATTCGCTCACCCAACCACTGATGAACGATTTCCGTGAAGTGCCGGATGATGTGCGGCTGGAGCTGGTCACGCGGCGCGATGCGTTCGAGGATCAGTTTCGGGATCTGGTGAGCGCCCTGCCGCTGCCGCCTGAGTTTGACCGCTCGATCTACCGCAATTTACTGCTCTCTTTGCTCAACGAGGTAAACAACTGGTATCGGCCCGGGCGCCTTTCCCCCGCGAATGTCGCGCAACAGATTGTTCAGGTGTTTCGCCACGACGCGAAATGAAAATGCCAGAGAATCGCGCAGCATTTGACGCATGGCGGTGTTTGAAGTAAGACTGTAACAAGTGTTTGGTATTATGCGTTCGGCCGCTATGCCGCGCGTGGGAGAGATGCGATGCAGGATTATGTTCCGCCGATAGAAGATTACCGCTTTCTGCTGAGCGAAGTGCTGGGCTTCGATGCCGAGATGCAGGCGCTCGGCAAGGATGTGGACACCGACCTCGCCACCGCCGTGCTGGAGGAAGCGGGAAAGTTCTGCGCCGGGACGCTCCACCCCATCAACCGCAGCATGGATGAGGAAGGCAGCCATCTCGTCAACGGCGAAGTGAAAACCCCCGCCGGATTTGCCGAAGCCTATCGCGAGTTTGCGCAAGGCGGCTGGACCTCTCTTTCCGCAGACCCCGAATATGGCGGGCAGGGTCTGCCGTTCATCCTCCAGTTGTGGCTGGACGAGATGCTCTCGGCCAGCAATCTGTCGTTCGGGCTGGTGCCGGGTCTGTCGCGCGGCGCAGCGGAAGCAATCACCGCGCACGCCAGCGACGAGCTCAAGGCAATCTATTTGCCCAAGCTCGTAAGTGGCGAATGGACCGGAGCGATGGCGCTGACCGAGAGCGGCGCAGGCACTGACCTTGCACTGCTCAAGACCAAAGCCAC
>CAZLTO010000228.1:1767-2688 GCA_964562475.1 uncultured Sphingobium sp.
ATGCCGTGACCGGACAATAGATTTTCATCTCGACCGGCGACCATGATTTTGGCGGCAACGTAATCCACCTCGTCCTCGCTCGCCTGCCGGATGCCCCGGAGGGCGTCAAAGGCATCAGCCTGTTCCTCGTGCCGAAGTTCCTCGTCAACGAGGATGGCTCGCTGGGCGACCGCAACGGCATGTCGGTCGGCTCGCTGGAAGAGAAGATGGGCATCCACGCCCAGCCGACCTGCGTGATGAACTATGACGACGCGACCGGCTGGCTGGTGGGTGAGCCCAATCGCGGCCTGGCGGCGATGTTCACGATGATGAACGCCGAGCGGCTGATGGTCGGCATTCAGGGGCTGGGCATAGCGGGCGCGGCCTATGGGCAGGCAGTCGGCTATGCAAAAGAGCGCCTGCAGGGCCGCAGCGCGGATGGCACGCGTGGGCCGGTACCGATCATCGAGCATACAGATGTGCGGCGGATGCTGCTCAATGTGCGCAGCTTTGTCGAGGCCGGACGGGCGCTCGCGGGCTGGGTTGCGTTGCAGATGGAACGGTCGCATCATCATGCCGAGCCGGGCGAACGGGCGAAGGCGGATGCGCTGGTCGCGCTGCTGACGCCGGTCGTCAAGGCGGGCCTCACCGATTTCGGCTTCGAGAGCGCGGTGCAGGCGCAGCAAGTGTTCGGCGGCCACGGTTACATTCGCGAATGGGGCATGGAGCAGTATGTGCGTGATGCCCGCATCGCCCAGATTTACGAGGGCACCAACGGTGTGCAGGCGATGGATCTGGTCGGGCGCAAGTTCGGCCTCGCGGGTGGCGCGGTGGTCGATGGCTTCTTCGATCTGGTTGCAGCGGAGCTGGCGGAAGCCGGAAAGGTGGAAGGCGCGGCGCTGCACGCGGAGCGGACGGGCGCGGCGCCGGTTCTCAGGCGCC
>CAZLTO010000229.1:0-2681 GCA_964562475.1 uncultured Sphingobium sp.
GAACGACCTGGCCGTGGTCTCCGTGCTCTCCGGCAACCGCAACTTCGAGGGCCGCGTCTCGCCTGACGTGCGCGCCAATTTTCTCGCATCGCCGCCGTTGGTCGTCGCCTATGCGATCAAGGGCACGGTGACGCAGGACATGGTCGAGACGCCGCTCGGCAAGGGGTCGGACGGCGAGGATGTGTTCCTCAAGGATATCTGGCCGACCAACGCCGAGATCGCCGACGTGATGGCGGCGAACATCGATGATTCGATGTTCCGCGCCCGCTACGGCAATGTCTATGCCGGCGACGAGAAATGGCGCGGCATCGAGGTCGAGGGCTCGGATACCTACACCTGGCGCGCCGGCTCAACCTACGTCGCCAACCCGCCCTATTTCGACGGCATGACGATGACGCCGGCACCGGTGATGGACATCATCGAGGCGCGGCCACTCGCGATCCTCGGCGATTCGATCACCACCGATCACATCTCGCCGGCCGGCTCGATCAAGGCGGACAGCCCGGCGGGCGTGTTCCTCCAGGAGCACCAGGTCAGCCGCGCCGACTTCAACAGCTATGGCGCGCGCCGCGGCAACCATGACGTGATGATGCGTGGCACCTTCGCCAATATCCGCATCAAGAACGAGATGGTCCCGGGCGTCGAAGGCGGCATGTCGAAGTACGAAGGCGAGATCATGCCGATCTACGACGCCGCCATGCGCTTCAAGGCGGACGGCGTGCCGCTCGTCGTCGTCGCCGGCAAGGAATATGGCACCGGCTCGTCGCGCGACTGGGCGGCCAAGGGCACCAACCTCCTGGGTGTGCGCGCCGTGATCGTCGAGAGCTTCGAGCGTATCCACCGCTCCAACCTCGTCGGCATGGGCGTGCTGCCGCTCCAGTTCAAGGATGGCGAAACCCGCGAGACGCTCGGCCTCACCGGCGACGACAGCTTTAGCATCCTTGGCGTGGCGGATCTCCAGCCGCGTCAGGACGTGACGGTGCAGGTGACGCGCAAGGATGGCAGCAGCTTCACCTTCACCGCGCTCTGCCGCATCGACACCGCCAACGAAGTCGAATATTTCCGCAACGGCGGCATCCTGCACTATGTGCTGCGGAAGCTCGCGGCATGATCGCTTGATCTGAGCGGCATTTCAGAAGATCAGATGGTGGGGCGGGCGTTGGCATGCTCCACCATTTTCGTTGAGGATGCATATGGCCGATATCGTGATCGAAACCGTTGGTTGGATCGGCGCAATCTGCGTCCTCGGTGCTTATATCCTGCTCTCTACCGGGCGACTGAGCGGCGATTCTGTTTTCTTTCATGCGCTCAATATCGTCGGCGCGCTGGGCTTCGTGGTCAACACTTATGCGCATGGAGCCATCCCGTCGATGGTCCTCAACATCATCTGGGCAGGTGTCGGCGGTTACGCCCTGCTGAAAATAGCGCGCAGCAAAAAACCATCCCCGAATGAAGAAAGCTAAAGTCTGGTTCTGACGTGCGCGTTTACTTGCTAGGACAGGTGTTGAAGCCGATGAGGCTATAGAGCGGGCATGTGCTGAACAGCCCGGTGAGCAATGGCACGATGCCGATATAGCCCCAGACCGGCAGCTTACCCATAACCGTCAACGCGATCAGCGCAGCGCCCACAACGATGCGCACTATGCGATCGATACCGCCAACATTGGTCTTGAACATGGCGACTCTCCTTCTTCTGTCCTCAAGGGATAACGCGGAGAGGAACATTCGCCATGATCCAGGTCAAGGGTTATGGTTCACCGCTCCTTGGTGGCGCTGAACTTCAGGTCAGGGTTGCGTTCCTGCTGATAGCCGACATCCCAGGCCGATTTCGCCATGAAGACCGGGTTGCCATCGCGGTCCTTGGCAAGATTGCCGCGATTGAACTCGGCGAAGGATTTGAGCGCCGCATCCGCGCCGGAGAGCCAGCGCGCGGTATCGAACGGAGAAGCTTCCAGCACCGCCTCGACCTTATATTCCGCCTCCAGCCGCGAGATCAGCACCTCGAGCTGAAGCTGTCCTACCACGCCGACGATCCACTGGCTGCCGAATTCCGGGTAAAAGACCTGGATCACGCCCTCTTCGCTCAGGTCATCGAGCGCCTTGCGAAGCTGCTTGGTCTTGGTCGGGTCTTTCAAGGCGACGCGGCGCAGGATTTCGGGCGCAAAATTGGGCAGGCCCGTAATCCGCACATCCGCCTTTTCGGAGAGCGTATCCCCCACCCGCAGCGTGCCGTGATTGGGAATGCCGATGATGTCGCCGGGGAATGCCTCGTCCGCGAGTTCCCGGTCTTGCGCGAAGAACAGGATCGGCGAGTGCACCGCCATCGGCTTGCCGGAGCCGCTCGGCGTTAGCTTCATGCCGCGTTTGAATCTGCCCGAGCACAGCCGCATGAATGCAATCCGGTCCCGATGCTGCGGGTCCATGTTCGCCTGGATCTTGAAGATGAAGCCGGTCACGTCGCCGCGATCGGGCGAGATCGGCGCGGGCTCGGCAGGCTGCTCACGCGGCGGCGGCGCGAAATCGGCGAGCGCGTCCAGCAGTTCGGTAATCCCGAACAATTTGAGCGCCGAACCGAAATACACCGGCGTCAGATCGCCATGCCGATAAGCGGCGAGATCGAAGCCGCCATAGCCGCCCTGCGCCAGCTCCGCCTCCTCGCGCAGCTTCGCAAGACCATCGGC
>CAZLTO010000230.1:0-2674 GCA_964562475.1 uncultured Sphingobium sp.
GTCGCCCGTGCAGGTGTGGGCCGAGGTGGCGGAGAAATAGGCGCGGCCATAGCCACCCGTCGCCAGCACGACCGACTGCGAACGGAAGCGGTGGATGCTGCCATCTTCCATGCACAGCGCGATGACGCCGCGGCATTCCTTGCCGTTCGGCCCGTCTTCCATGATGAGGTCGATGGCAAAATATTCGATGTAGAAATCCGCCGCATATTTTAGGCTCTGCTGATAGAGCGCATGCAGCATCGCGTGGCCGGTGCGGTCTGCCGCCGCGCAGGTGCGCTGCACTGGCGGGCCTGCCCCCATGTTCTGCATATGGCCGCCGAACGGGCGCTGATAAATGGTGCCGTCCGCGTTGCGGCTGAACGGCACGCCCGCATGCTCCAGCTCGTAAACCGCCGCCGGAGCCTCGCGCACCATATATTCGATCGCGTCCTGATCGCCCAGCCAGTCCGACCCCTTGACGGTGTCGTACATATGCCAGGTCCAGTGATCGGGCGTATTATTTTGCAAGCTGGCAGCAATGCCGCCCTGCGCCGCGACCGTGTGGCTACGGGTGGGAAATACCTTGGTAACGCATGCGGTCTTGAGGCCCGCTTCGGCGCTGCCCATCGTGGCGCGCAGGCCCGAGCCGCCCGCGCCGACGACCACAGTGTCGTAGATATGGTCGATGATCTTGTAGGCTTCGGTCATGCCGCAGCGCCCCCTGTGAATGCGATTTTGGCGATGGCGAAAATGCCGAGCGCGGCCCCGCCGATAGCATAGAAATTGAGCGCCATGATGGCGACGAACTTCAGAGCGTCGTCATGGACATAGTCCTCGATCAGCACCTGAAGCCCGAGCTTCAGATGCCAGAAGATGCTCACCAGCATCAGCGCCATCGGCACTGCGACGAGTGGCTGTTTCAGCCAGCCGATCACGCTGTCATAATCGAGGCCGGGCATCTGGAGCACCGAGAAGATCAGCCACAGCACGAGCAGCATATTGCCGACGGCGGTAAAGCGCTGGAGGATCCAGTGATGCGCGCCCGATTTCGCGGAGCCGAGGCCACGCACGCGGCCGATGGAGGTGCCGTTACCCATGGATCAGATCCTTCCCGCGAAAATCAGCAGCCAAATGGCGGCTGTGATGACGATGGCGAGCGCCGGGATCATCAGCGACCATGTGCGGTTGGTCTGCAGCTCATAGCCCGCGCCGATATCGAGCACGAAGTGGCGCAGGCCCGAAAGCAGATGCTGGAAAAAGGCCCAGGTGAGGCCGATCATCACCACATAGCCGATCGGGCTCGATGCGCAGGTCAGGAATTGCGCGTAGGCCTCTGGCCCGCTGGCCGCCGCGACCAGCCACCACACCAGTCCCAGCGCGCCGACAATCGCCAGTCCGTCGCCGGTGATGCGATGCAGAATGGAGATCGCCATATGCGGACCCCACCGCCAGATCGACAAATGCGGCGATAATGGCCGACTTTTTGCGCCTTTTTGTGCCTCAGCCATGCCGGTCTCGTTCCCCTGTAGTAACCAGAATCAGGCTCCTTTAGCGCGCGCATCCCGGCTGTGCAAATCATCATGCGGCAAATACGCGGTCCACCGGTCATGGATAATCAATGATTAACCATCCTTGGCTATGGTCCACTCGAAATCATTTACTGTATCTATGCAACGCGAGCGTCGGATAGGATAAACATGCCGGGGATTGGGGTACAATCTGCCATTGTCGATATGGTGGACAGGCTTACTGAGTTTGATCCGGGCGGGCGGCTGGCTGCGGACGCGCGTAAGATTTGGGCGTTGGTTCGAGGGGACTCAGCCCCAGCAAATGCATTCTATACCCTTTACACATCCAATACCGGCCTGAACAACACACTCCCCGAAAGCGCCCTCAGCGCCCTGCGCGAGGAAACAGAGCGCTACATGCGCATGAAATTCACGGCGTTCGAGGAGAACGGCTGGTCGCACTCCGTCCAGCAGTGCGTGCTCCATGCCCGCAAGCATAAGGTGCCGCTGCGTATGATATTGGTCGCGCTGTGCGCGGCGCACGAAAAAATCGCCGATTGCCTTCGCGCAAACAAGCCCAATGACCACACTCTGGATGAGGAGGAATGCCATCGCCTGCTCCAGAGCCTGATGCGCATGGGGCTGCTGGAAGCGGAAATGATGTGCGCGTTCATAGCCGAGGCCCATGCCGAGGAGGAGGAAGAAAGCCGCAGGCAATATGGCGATGTGTTTGAAAAGCGCATCGCAGGCGAGGTTGACGACGCTACCCGCTTTGGCGAGGGGCTTCGCGATCAGGCCAATCACGCCGCAGAGGCGACGCGCGGCATGCTCGACAAGGTTTCGGAAGTGGCTGCGGCGGCCGAGCAATCGGCGCTTGCGATGCGCGAGGCCGCCCATATTTCCGCTGGCCTCATCCGCGCGATCGACGAAACCCGCTCGCAGGTCGAGAATTCCGCCGAGGTGGCCCAACGCGCCAGCATTCAGGCAGGCGAAGCCGTGTCGATGTCCGTCACCTTGTCAGAACATGCGAAGGCGATCGAATCGATCCTCGGCCTCATTCGCGACATTGCCGGGCAGACCAATCTGCTCGCGCTCAATGCCACCATCGAGGCTGCACGCGCAGGAGACGCCGGGCGCGGTTTCGCGGTCGTCGCGCAAGAGGTGAAATCGCTCGCCAGCCAGACTGC
>CAZLTO010000231.1:0-2648 GCA_964562475.1 uncultured Sphingobium sp.
GGCAGAGGTCCAGCCGGGACCTGCTCATCATCCGGGCCGGCTTGGCGGCGCATTACCGCGATCCCCTCGCCTCGTTCAACCTGAAGGCGGAGGATTTCGGCGGGGTCACGGCCAAGCTGAGGGAAGTGGCCGACGCCAGCGCCGGCGGCCGGATCGTCTCGGTGCTGGAAGGCGGCTATGACCTGCAGGGCCTGAAAGAGTCGGTGGCAGCCCATGTCACCGCATTGATGGGCGCGTAAATCCCCGCCACAATAGATCCGCATAAATCAGCTTGATTCTGCGCCGGGGGCAGCCCTGACGCATCCGGGAACGCAATATGGCCGAAAATACCCAAGGCGACGTCAAGAAGCTCTCCTTCGAGCGCGCGATCGAGGAACTTGAATCGATCGTGAAGCGGCTCGAGGACGGCAAGGTGCCGCTGGAGGAATCGGTTGCGATCTACGAACGCGGCGAGGCGTTGAAGCGGCGCTGCGAGGAACTGCTGCGGCAGGCCGAAGCCCGCGTCGACAAGATCACGACCGATGCGAACGGCCAGGTCACCGGGACCGAACCGCTGGACGTGCAGTAGGTCCGCTGAAGGCAGCCCAGAGATTTACCGGGCAACTACCGAAGACATCAGGCGATTTCGAACGTTCCGCGCGGTGGCCTGACGGCAACGCCCGGCCAAATAGCCTGATTGTTGCCTAATTTACTCTTGGCCCGCCACCCGGCCTGATATAGTCCGCCAATATCCGGGGACGTTACGTGCGCGTGCAGCACCGCCATATCATCTATATCCAGGGCTACGACCCGCGTGGGCTGGCGCAATATTACCGCATGTTCCGGACCGAGCTGCGCAAATTCGGCCGGCTCTACCAGCTCTCCGCCACGATCAGCCGGCCCAAGGTCGCCTCCGACGACGAGATCGCGTCGTGGAGCATCGATACCAAGGCCGAGGACTGGCAGACCCGCACTTCCTACGACTTCCTGCGCTTCGAGGACTTCATCCAGCAGGACCTGGCGTCGCCGATCTGGCGCACGGTGCTGCATGCGGTATGGATCTACTGGCGCCTGGTCTTCTCCGGCACCATCGCGCGGTTCGGAAGCGCAAACTGGCGTTTCGCGACCTTCATCACCTACCCGCATCTGATGCTGCTGCTCGAGGCGGCGTGCGCCGCCGCCATCGCCTTCGTCTTCGAGAAGGGGTTGAACGCGCTCGGCATCCCCGAGCCGTTGAGCATCGCGGCCGCGATCGCCATCTTCGTGGCCCTGCTCGGCATCGTTTTGAAATACACCGAGAACTCCACCTACGTGCTCTATTTGCTGTGCGACACGATCTGGACGTGGCAGTTCGCGCACCGCCAGCGGCCGGAATGGGACCAGCGCATCGATCGTTTCGCGCAGCACCTCGTCAACGTCGCCCGCAGCACCGACGCCGACGAAATCGTCATCGTCGGCCACAGTTCCGGGTCGTTCCTCGGTACCGAAGTGCTGGCGCGTGCGCTCAAGCTCGATCCGGCGCTCGGCGGCCACGGACCCCGGATCGTGCTGCTGACGCTTGGCGGAAATTTCCCGATCGTCGGTTTCCACGCCGCCTCGAACCAGTTCCGCGAAAACCTGCGGCAGCTCGCGATCGAGCCGTCGATCGACTGGTTCGACTGCCAGGCGCGCAAGGACGTGATGAATTTCTACCAGTTCGATCCGATCGCAAGCCACGGCATCGATGTCGGCGACGCCAGACGCAATCCCAGGATCGTCCCGGTTCGCTTCCGCGACATCATCAGGCCGGAGCACTACGACAAGTTTCGCTGGCAGTTCTTTCGCGTCCACTTCCAGTTCGTCATGGCCAACGAACGGCCGCACGCCTACGACTTCTTCATGATCGTTTGCGGGCCGGTGCCCCTGAGCGAGCGCATGGCTTTCCCTGACGATACGCTGGCCACGGCTACAGGTGATGCAGCCGCGCGCGAACAAGCCTGGCAAAGGATCGAAACGGCGAAATCCGCAGCTGGAACTGCCGCCAATTTGAGCGAACCGGAACTTTCCGCCCGCCGCAGCCGTTGAAAAATCGCGATATTTGGCTATCTGGCCAGAGAAACCCGGCCCGCCCCCCGGGTTGGCTTTGGCGGCGGCTTTCCCGAAAAGCTTGCAGTTCTATGAGCTGGGAAGAGCAGCCTGCCGGTGGTTAATGAGGCAGCAAGCCCTTCAAATAGTTCAAGAAACTTGACCGGGAAGGGTTAAAGCTACCAGCGTGATGCATATCACATGGTTTGAACCGGAGTGCATCTAGGCTTTCAAATCAGCTACCGGCCTGCCGATGCGGCGCCCGGCGTCTGAATTTTCACTGCGCGGTTTATGCGCATCCCATCTCGCGTCGGGCCGCTCGTTCCGACATGCAAAATTGGAATATCGCTGTGACCACATTTAGCAAAACCCCGCTTCTGGACACCATCAAGACGCCCGACGATCTCCGCAAGCTCAAGGTCGAGCAGGTCCAGCAGGTCGCAGACGAGCTTCGTCAGGAAACCATCGATGCCGTTTCGGTGACCGGTGGACACTTCGGCGCCGGCCTCGGCGTCGTCGAGCTGACCACAGCGATCCACTACGTCTTCGACACGCCGCGCGACCGTCCGATCTGGGACGTCCGCCACCAGGCCTATCCGCCCAAA
>CAZLTO010000232.1:0-2648 GCA_964562475.1 uncultured Sphingobium sp.
GGGTCGCCGCTTCACGAATGCACAGCCACAACTGCCATCCGCGGAACTGGCCGTGTTCGGCTCCGTGGTAGTCCCACACCGGCAGCGGGAACGTCGGGTCATGGATCTGTTGGTCGGAGTAGAAGTATCGGTCGTCGGCCCAGCCGAAGGACTTGTCGTAGAGGCCGGTGTCGGTGACGCGGAGTTTCGGCAGCGTGACGTGGCGAGCCTCGCCGCCTCCGGCAGGCCTGCGACCCGGGCGATCGGGCCGGTATCCTCCTGGCTCCGGTCGGTAAGCTTCTGCGCCACCCCGGCCAGCTGGCGCGAGGCACGGCCGGAGGTGATCACCATAAGGTCCGCGCTGCTGCTTTTGCCGGCGGGGGGGATGGAGATGGTTTCCAGCGCCTGAGCGTCGTCCAGCGACTGCATCACAAGGGCGTGGAGGTCGTCGGCGGCACCGGCATCGCCTTCAGAAGTGTTGGGGGCCGGGACGCTGGCTAGTGGCATGGGGGTCAATGTCGCTCCTTCATATTTGGATCATACCGGAATCAGGCGATGCGTCAGGGGATCGCGCGGACGCGCCCCATGATGTTCGCGATGCCAAAGGGGGTTGCCCTGTCTTAACAGGGTGGCCGACCGTGGATCAGGGCGAAAGCGCAAATGCACGAGCGCCGGTGGTCTCCAGTTCGTCCAGTTGCTGCTCTGGCGCGCGGGCCGGACGAAGCGCCGCAGCCAGCTCATGGCCGAAGAGCCATGAACCCTCTCACCATAGCCGGGTCGGGCGACTACGGCAATGGGCATGATGCGCGCAATGGCGCGCCAGCGCTTCCACTGGCCGAACTGTTGCAGATTGTCCTCACCCATCAGCCAGATGAAGCGGTGGCGGGGATAATGGCGGGCGAGCGCGCGCAGCGTATCGACGGTGTAGCGCGTGCCGAACTGCGCCTCGATCGCGGTGGCGCGGATCGGCGCACGGCGGGCGAGTTTTTGGGCTTGAGCAAGGCGCGCGCCAAGCGGCGCCATGTCCTTGCGCGGTTTCAGGGGGTTGCCGGGCGACACCAGCCACCAGACTTCGTCCAGCCCCAGCGCGTCGTGTGCGGCGAGGCTGATCGCGCGGTGGCCGCCATGCGCGGGGTTGAACGATCCGCCCAGCAGGCCGATTTTTCGAGGATTAGTCAGGCGATCGCCTCGCCAATGCCAGCGCTGTTGTGGCGCAGCGCGGTGAGCACGGTGGCGACAATGCCGTCCGCGTCGAGGCCGGCCTCGGCATATTGCTTTTCGGGCTTGTCCTGATCCTGAAACACATCGGGCAGGCGCAGTGTGCGGAGCTTCAGACCCGTGTCGATCAGCCCCTCGTCGCTGGCGAGGGTCAGCACATGCGCGCCAAAGCCGCCGATGCTGCCTTCCTCCACCGTGACGCACACCTCATGGGTCGCGAGCAGCTTGCGGATCAGCGCCTCGTCCAATGGCTTGGCGAAGCGGAGGTCGGCGACCGTGGTGGAAAGCCCGCGCGCATCCAGTGCGTCCGCCGCCTTCAGCGCTTCTTCCAGCCGCGTGCCGAGCGAGAGGATCGCCACCGTCTTGCCCTCTCGCACGATCCGGCCCTTGCCGATCTCCAGCCGCTGCGGCGTTTCGGGAAGCGCTATGCCGACGCCGGACCCGCGTGGATAGCGCACCGCGATCGGGCCATTATCGTGCATCGCGCAGGTGTGGACCATGTGGACCAGCTCCGCCTCGTCGGCGGCGGCCATCACCACCATATTGGGCAGCGTGGCGAGATAGGTGATGTCGAAGCTACCGGCGTGGGTGCTGCCGTCCGCGCCGACCAGCCCCGCTCGGTCCATCGCGAAGCGCACCGGCAGGTTCTGGATCGCGACATCGTGCACCACTTGATCGTAAGCGCGCTGGAGGAAGGTGGAGTAGATCGCGCAGAACGGTCGCATGCCCTGCGCCGCCAGCCCCGCCGCGAAGGTGACGGCGTGTTGCTCGGCAATGCCGACATCGAAGCAGCGCTCGGGATAGACTTCCGCAAACTTGTCCAGCCCGGTGCCAGACGGCATCGCGGCGGTGATCGCGCAGACCTTCTCGTCCCGCGCGGCTTCGGCGATCAGCGCCTTGGCGAACACGCTGGTATAGCTCGGCGGCCCCGGCGGCGCCTTCACCTGCGCGCCGGTGACGACATCGAACTTCTGCACGCCGTGATATTTGTCGTCCGCCGCCTCGGCGGGGGCATAGCCCTTGCCCTTCTGCGTGACGACATGGATGAGGCACGGCCCGTCCGCCATGTCGCGCACATTTTCGAGCACCGGAATGAGCTGATCGAGATTATGCCCGTCGATAGGGCCAACATAATAAAAGCCCAGCTCCTCGAACAGCGTGCCGCCCATCGCCATGCCGCGCGCATATTCGTCGGTCTTCTTGGCGGCATTGTGCAGCGGGCGGGGCAGATGCTTGGCGATCCGCTTGGCGAGATCGCGCAGGCTCATGAACTCGCGGGAGGAAACCAGTCGTGCAAGATAGGCGGAGAGGCCGCCCACCGGCGGCGCGATCGACATGTCGTTGTCGTTCAAGATCACGACCAGCCGGTTGCCCGCGTCGCGCGCATTGTTCATCGCCTCATAGGCCATGCCGGCGGACATCGCGCCGTCGCCGATCACGGCGATGCCCTT